>JACRCG010000137.1 GCA_016219145.1 Deltaproteobacteria bacterium
CCGTGGAACTTCGTCATGTTGTGCTGACTTGTCCGGATGATGGCCTTGTATGCTGTTTCTGTTCGTCGGCTCATAGCTTTGCGCTCCGGCTTCCTCCAGACCCCTCCTCGCGGAGACGCCCTTGCCTTCGGCTAGTACTTGTTTTACCCTGTCTCACGACAGTGACTGGATTCTCGTACAGGGGACTTGCACCCCATAAGTTCACGCCCATGACGGGCGTACACACCGGGATGGACGCGGACGGACAAAAACGCGTCGATGAAGCTGACGCATTTTCGCCGCCGGTCATCCCCTAAAACGTTGAAAGATTAAAGGAAATGAAAGACAACCAGAATTTTGAGGCGCAGAAAAGTCGGATATACCGACGAATGTGGGTCGGTTCCGTTCTAGGAGGTTCTATTTTCTTAGCCGGAGGCCTTGGACTTGCGTGGTTCGGAGACAATATGAACCCAGTGGCTGGATTAGGAGTTCTGGTTTTAGCGACAATCGGAGTCGTCGTCGGCGCATTAGTGGGAACCTTGGAAAAACCAAAGAACCAAGAGTAAAAAAACATATGATAAAAGCAGAAAACGAGACCGTAATCCCTGCACTTTTAGCAATTCTCATGTCGTTGACGATAGTTCTATATTTTTCCCCTACGCCTCACAGCGTTTGGGGCGTTACCTTCTTTGGAATCAAATACTCCTTAGCCATTTGGGTTGTCCCTGTCTCTTCTGGCGTAATTACAGCAATCGTGTTTTTTTACATGTCAAAGAGACCGAGCTTGCAAGAAAAATGCATAAGGACAGGGGCGTTGGGTGGCCTTATGTCTTTCATCGGTTACGCATTGGTGCACACTGCGTTAGCTGTACTGACCGGTATGCCGTTTGATATGGCTCCTGTCCTACTTTTGATGATTTTTGAATTTGGTGGCGTTCTCTTTTTGCCGCTTTCTTTAATATTGGGAATCACCGGTTTACTAGCAGCAAGAAAACTAAATCACTTGAAAAACTAAAGATTTCAACCACTCGGCGGCACGCGGTCTCCGCTACGCTCCGCCGGTGCGCCTCGGCCACGTTGTCGCGACACGAAGTCGCGTTGATGACTGTCTGGCTGAATCCCGAGAGGTTCTGACCAGACCCCGCGTTCCCCCGCGGGTATCCTAGGAAGGCGTGCTGTCATGGTGCATCCATGCTGGTGCGAAGCCCTTCCGACAATGTACCGAATCCCGCTTCGGCGGGAGGGGTGGAAGCCGCGAGGCAACTGCCCTCCTGGAAGCCTCAACCTGGGTGAGGGCTAGGATTCCGGGTGATATGGTTAACACAAGGATGAAGCATAAGGGGTCGCGTCTACATATTTCACATTTACAGCCATTCCTTGATATGATAAAGCTGTCTCATCAATCAAAGGAGAGCATCCATGGCAAGGCCCTTACGAATTGAATATCCTGGCGCTTTTTACCACGTAACTTCGCGCGGCAATGAGCGGAAGGACGTATTCAAAAGCCAGAAAGACCGGGAGAGATTTCAATCCTATCTGGAATCTGCAACCACACGCTACGACGCGGTAATTCATGCCTACTGCCTTATGAGCAACCATTATCATCTGTTACTGGAGACACCGGCAGGAAACTTATCGCAGATCATGCGTCACATAAACGGCGCTTACACAACCTACTTCAACGTAAAAAGAAAGAGAACGGGGCACCTGTTCCAGGGAAGATACAAAGCAATACTTGTAGATGCGGACGAATACGCAACCGAGCTTTCCCGGTACATCCATCTGAATCCGGTGGGTGCAAAAATTGTCGCCAGGCCTGAAGAATACCAGTGGACAAGCTACAGATGCTACACAGGACAAAGCACCACTCCGGCCTGGCTGAAGACGGATTTTATCCTGAAATATTTTGCAGCCAAACCAGCGGAAGCCAACAGAAAATATTGCCTGTTTGTTGAAGATAAGCTGGGGAAAGAGTACGAAAACCCATTAAAGGGCGTAGTCGGGTCATCACTACTTGGAAGCCCCGGATTCATAGAAGAAATAACGGCAGTTCATCTGCAGGAAAAGGCGGTCGGCAGAGATGTTCCGGCACTACGCCAGCTCACAAAGCAGCCACTTCCGGAAGATATCATCAGAGAGGTAAAAACAGTCTTTGCAGACAATGAAAAGCTGGCGAGGCAAGCGGCAATGCATCTCTGCCACAAGTATAGCGGCTCGAAGTTAAGGGAGATAGGGAGTCTGTTCGATGTGCGCGAATCGGCAATAACTGAAGGAAGCCGCAGGCTTGCAATGAAGGTAGCTGAGGATAAGCAGCTGAAGGAGAGGGTGGAAAAAGTGAAGAGGAAGATGGGAATATGAATTGTGTAGACGCGACCCCTATAAGTAGCCTCGACCCCTATAAGTAGCCTAGACGCGACCCCTATAAGTAGCCTCGTTATGCTACTTTGACGTTGTCTTTGAAATTCAGGCAGTATATTTTGGACAATAAAAAACCCCGGGATCGTCACCGACTCAAGGTCGGGAGAGGATTTCTCCGGGGGCTGCATACAAATAATAGCCATTGCGGGTGATACATGCAAGCAAATTTTTCTGATCAACTTCGCCGAGCAATATCGCATGAACGCCTCGACGCCTACCGTCAACGCGGTTCCAGCAATGATGATGCGGAGCTCTTTGCCCATTATGCTTGGAATATGGCGCTGTCCGAAAGCCTTTACACCCCGCTTCAGTGTTTGGAAGTCAGTCTGAGAAACAGCATTCATGATGCCGCTTCGTCACAATTCAAAACAGATGCATGGTTTGACCTGCCCGGAGTACTCTCTCCGCAGGAAATCAACAAAGTGCAAGAAGCAAAAAACGCTCTTATCAAAGGCAAAAAGCCGCTTGACGCAGGGAGGATAATCCCGGAACTGACCTTCGGTTTCTGGACGAGCCTGTTTGACGTACGGTACGAAAAAATATTCTGGCCGTGGTTACTGAAGCCAGTTGCCCCCAATATGCCCCGCCACATCAGGATCAGAAAGAATCTCTCCAAACGTCTCAACCGCATCCGAACACTCAGAAATCGGATATTTCATCATGAACCAATCTGGCATTGGCGCGACCTTCAAAACCAACATACTGACACTCTCGAAACCATCACTTGGGTGAATCCTGCAATGAAGGCTTTTGTGGAGCAGTTCGACCGATTTGAAGAGATTTACAAGAATGGCATCGGAGAGTACCGCAAAATTATCAATGTTCTACCAGAAGAGATAATATCCAACAATCGGCACGACCGGGCCTAAAACCCGCCCGGTCAGCCTCAGCCCCGCTAATCGCAAAAACAAAAGAGGACAAACCAATGCCCCCCAGAATACTCATTGAGTGACCAAAAAGGGTCATATCACAATCACTTACAAGCCTTTTCAAAATTCAACCCATTCTGAACGCAACATCGCCCTGCCTCTCTATTCAAGAAGCAGGGCGGTATACTCCAAGCAGCAACCCGCCTTCCTACAAAACAACCAGATTATCCCGATGAACAATCACATCACCGTAGTGATATCCCAGCACAGCTTCTATTTCAGAACTTTTCCGCCCGGCCAGCCTGGTGATTTCTGCGCTGGAGTAATCTGAAAGTCCGCGGGCAAACTCTTTGCCGTCCGTACCGCAGATTCTTACGCTGGAACCCCTCTCAAAACGCCCCTCGGCCCTTGTCACGCCTGACGGCAGCAGACTCTTCCCGCTCTTCAGCAGAACAGCTCTGGCGCCGTCGTCCACAAATATCCTTCCGGCCGGCTTGAGGGTAAAAGCGATCCAGTGCTTGCGACGATTGAGGCCATCCCGCGAAGGGAGAAAAAGCGTTCCGACTTCATCACCGCGCAGAGCAGCCTGAATGATTTGCTCTCGCTTGCCGGAAACCATGATGGTAGCGACACCGTTCCGTCCGGCTTTTCTGGCGGCAGCAACCTTGGTGGCCATGCCGCCGGTGCCGAGGTTTGAGGCCGAGCCGCCTGCCGCACGTTCAATTTCTTTCGTAATGCTCCTCACCAGCGGGATCAGCTTTGCGTCCGGGACAGTCAGGGGGTCGGCGCTGTAAAGCCCCTCGATATCGGTCAGTATCAGCAGCAGATCGGCCTCGGCCACATTGGTCACCAGCGCCGAGAGGTTGTCGTTGTCTCCAAACTTGATTTCATCCACTACGACGGTATCGTTCTCGTTGATGATCGGAATTATGCCAAAACCGAGCAGGGCGTCCAGAGTGGCCCTGGCATTCAGGAAGCGCTGGCGGCTTGCCAGATCTTCACTGGTCAAAAGAACCTGGGCAGCTTTAAGGTTATGCGGAGAGAGCGCTTCTTCGTAAGCCCGCATCAGACGGGTCTGTCCGACCGCAGCGGCGGCCTGTTTGTGCGGGATGGTCTTCGGTCTTTCCGTCAGCCCAAGCTCGCTTCTGCCGGCGGCAATCGCGCCGGAGGAGACAACTACGATCTGCAAACCCTGCTGGTGGAGAACGGCAATGTCCCGGCAGATCCGGCCGATTACAGCCATATCCAGAGCAGCATCGGCGTCGGTAAGCACCCGGCTGCCGATCTTTATCACAACACGCTTTACCCCTTTTAGAATCTCCGTGCGCATCACCAGACCTCTTCGGGTTTGCTCCACAACCTGCGGGCTATCTCGTCCAGCAGCGGCTCAAGCCCCTCTCCGGTAGCTGATGAGATCGGGAAAACCGTAATGCCGCGTTCCTCGAACCAGGCCCTGATTCCGGGAAGCTCCACTTGTGTCTGCGGCAGATCGATTTTGGTAATTACCACCACCTGTTCCTTGGCCGCCAGCTCCGGGCTGAAGAGCGCCAGCTCGTGATTGATTGCCTCGAACTCGGCCAGCGGGTCACGCTCCGGCATCCAGGAGATGTCCACCAGGTGCAGCAGTATTCCGGAGCGCTCCAGATGCTTTAAAAAACGGTGCCCAAGGCCGGCGCCGTCATGGGCTCCCTCGATGATGCCGGGTATATCGGCCATCACAAATGAGCGGTAGTTCTTGTAGGGCACAACCCCCAGTGACGGAACCATGGTGGTAAAGGGGTAATCGGCGATCTTGGGGCGAGCGGCCGACACCTTGCTGATCAGGGATGATTTGCCGGCGTTGGGCAATCCCAACAGCCCGACATCTGCCATCAGCTTGAGCTCCAGCCTGAGTTTGCGCTCCTCCAGATCTTCACCTGGCTGGGCGAATTTGGGCGCCTTGTTGGTAGCGCTGGCGAAACGGGCATTACCCTGCCCGCCACGGCCACCTTTCAGCAACACGACTGACTGCCCGTCCTCCGTCAGATCGGCCAGAACATCATCAGTATCAGCATCCTTGATAACCGTCCCGACCGGCACCTTGATCACCAGATCCTTGCCGCCCGCGCCATGACGGTTTTTGCCCATGCCGTTATGCCCCTTCTCGGCCTTCTGGTGCGGCTTGTGCCTAAGCTCCAGCAGGGTGGAAAGGCCGGAGGTCGCGAGAAAAACGACATCGCCCCCCTTTCCGCCGTCTCCACCGCTGGGACCACCGAACTCGATAAACTTCTCATGCCGGAAGGCCACACAGCCGGCGCCGCCATGGCCGGAGGAGGCGAACAGGGTTACTTCATCAATAAATTTCATTCTTTATTTTCCTTCCAGCCAGGACTGTACTGACTGTAACCGCCCGCCCCAGGAATCGTTCAGGCGCTCATTCAGGAAAGCTGTGAACAGGCTGTCAAAGAGCTGTATACCCTGTTCCATCAGGAACATCCGCTCAAAGAAAACCGCCTCCCGCTCGCTCATCTGATCCACGGTGGCATCTTTTTCAATCCGCACCTGCGGACATTTAAACGATGCAAAACCGAAGGTCTCACCCTTCAATGTCAGCTTCCAGGGGTTCTCGTCCTTCTCGATACAGACCGTAGCACTGGTAATGCGCTTGCCACCTTTCAAGGCCGAGATGGCTTCCAGATAGCTGTCCTGGGAGCCGGAGACCGTGACCTTCTGAATGCCGCCTTCTTCACCACCCCCCTGAAACTGGATGCGATCATCGATCCAGGCGGAAAAGCGCTCGCCGGAAGCAAAATGCCCCGGGCGACAGACCGGAAACTCCCCCTCGCCGTTGACTCCACGCTGCAACAGCCAGAGCATGAATTCCCATCCCAGCCACTGGTTGTCTCTGATCAGGGCCACGACTGCATCGGAGCCGGCCTGGTTGGCAGCCTCCAGTTTGTCAAGCATCTGCCCCTCCAGCAGCATTCTGGCGCGGGCAAGGGGGTGGATTATCACCGGACTGAAACCTTCAAAGGTCTTGCGAAAAATCTCCTCAAAACGCTCGATCACCTTGCTTCCCAGACTGTAGAGAGTCAGCACGCCGCTCTTCAGATCCCAGACAACATCGACAGAAGCGGGCACGGGGAGACACTTGGTCAACAGGCGCAGCTGCACCTGCTCCTTGATCTCTTCGCGTTTTTTCTTGGGAGCACGCCGCAGGTTGGGATGCTGTGCCAGAAAAAGACCTTCCTCGCGCCCGGCATGCGATTTGAGCAGCGCTGCCGGGATTTTGCGCTGATCGCGGCGCAGTGAGAAAACCAGGTAATTATCACGCCAGAAGTCCGACGGCGCCTCAAATGACGAGTCATCAGGGCTGTCTACCAGAGTCCACCCCTCCGAGCTCTCATCAACTGAATTTTCGATTGACTGGAAGCCGCGTCCGGATAGTTTTTGAGAAATCCACTGAAACTGGTCGTCCTTGGGCAGATCGCCCGTGATGGTGAATTGTGTGATGCTGACTGTGTTGGCATAGACTCCCATGTTTCAGATACGTCCTTTCATGTGTTTGACGGTTGTGAACTACTCGGCTTTTACAGCTACATAATGCATACTGCCGTCCGGCCTCCTGAGAAGCAGACGCACAATATCACCATTTTTCAGAGCGGCTGCGGCATCAATAAAGGCAGAAAGCGTCTCGGGGCGCTGGCCGTTTATCTCGACGATCATCGTACCTGGTGAGACACCGGCCTCTTCTGCCGGCGAGCCCGGCTTTACCACCGTGATAACAAGTCCCCTGCTTTCCCGGATTCCCAGGCGATCGGCGGTTTCTTTTTTCAGTTCTTCAACCGTTATACCGATCTTTTCAATCTCATTGCTGCCACCGGAGGAAGAATCGGAAGCGCCATCCTTCAGTTTTCCAACTACCAGAGCTATATCCTGTTTTTTACCGTCGCGGAAAATAACCAGCTTGACCTTCTTGTCAATCGGCGTAGCGGCGACATATCGCGGCAGTTCATTACCCTCATTGATCGGCCGGCCATCAAACTCCAGAATAACATCGCCGGCCTTGAGACCGGCCCGTTCCGCCGGAGTATCCTTGTCAACGCTGGCTATCAGCGCGCCCTTGTCGGAATCGAGTCCGAAAGATTTTGCCAGATCTGCGGTCAGAGGCTGAAAACGAACCCCAAGGTAACCGCGTGTGACCTTGCCGGAATCACGCAACTGGCTGACAACCGTTCTGGCCATGCTGACCGGGATCGCAAAACCTATTCCGCCCCCCCCGCCAGCTATGATGGCGGTGTTGATTCCGATCACCTTGCCCTGAGAGTTGAAGAGCGGTCCGCCGGAGTTACCGGGATTGATTGAGGCATCGGTTTGGATGTAGTCATCGTAAGGACCGCTGCCGATCACGCGCCCCTTGGCGCTGACTATGCCGGCTGTAACGGTATGTGAGAGCCCAAAGGGGTTGCCTATGGCCATAACCCATTCGCCGACTTCGAGGGCATCACTGTCACCAAGCTCCGCAAAAGGAAGGTTCTCCTTGTCGCTGATCTTGATCAATGCCAGATCAACCTTCTCATCCACACCTTTGATCTCCCCCTTGACTTCTCTGCCGCCAGAGAGCTTGACCATAACCTCGTCGGCCCCGTTGACCACATGATTGTTGGTCAATATATATCCGTCGGCACTGATGATAAATCCGGTACCGAGGCTCTGTTCGCGGCGCGGGCGCTGCTGCGGCATCTCATCAAAAAAACGGTTGAAAAAGTCGTCAAAAAAATTATTGCCGAAAGGGTTCTGCTGCCGGCGCTGCTGCCGCTGTTTTGGCTTGATATTTTTCGCGGTGCGGATGTTGACTACGGTAGGATTTAATCTTTTTGCCAGTTCGACAAAGTCAGGACTGATCGGCTTGGCAGATAGAAGCCCCGGCACTGCCATGATGCCTGCAAGTAAAGCGACCAGAAAACGAGCTGATGATACTTTTGATTCGAACATAATCCGACCCCCATATTATTTCTGAAGATTAAACTGGCAGGGGCGGAATCGCATGAGTCACGACACCGCCCCTGACCATTTCCGGATTGTAAGATAATCAATCAGACCTGAAAAATCAACCCCCTACCCCTCTTTCAGAATGTATCCCTTGCCGCGTACAGTATGAATCAGCTTGGTCGGGAATTTGCCGTCAACCTTCTTGCGCAGATAGTTGATATAGACGTCGATAATATTGGTAAAGGTTTCAAATGGATATTCCCAGCAATTATCGGCAATATTTGCCCTACTGAGTACATTCTCGGCGTTGCGCACCATATATGCCAGCAGAGCGTACTCTTTGGCTGTCAGTGCGATCTCGGTCTGACCTCTCCAGACCTGGTGACTGACCGGATCAAGCCGCAGGTCGGCAAAGCGGATTTCAGCACCGCGATCCTGCTCGCCTCGCCGGATCAGGGCCCTGACCCTCGCCTGCAGTTCGGCAAACGCAAAAGGTTTGGTAAGATAATCATCAGATCCGGCATCAAGACCGGCCACAACATCTTCAGTCGTATCCCTGGCGGTCAGCATCAAAACCGGAACGCGGCTGCCGGCAGCCCGCAGCTCGTTCACCACGGCTATCCCGTCTTTCTTGGGAAGGCTTACGTCAAGAATAACCAGATTAAAATCGCCGTTCAAGGCCTGTTTAAGTCCGTCAACCCCGTCATGGCTTACAGCTACATCGTAATTTTCATCTGCCAGTCCCCGCTTTATAAAGCTGGCGACTTTCTTCTCATCTTCAACAATCAGAATTTTCATATCCGTCTCCTTTGTTTTTATTTTTCTGCTTTGCCAAGCAGTCAAGCGAACCTATTGAACAGTTTTGATATCCATGCGCCGCATTATTTCCGATGCGGCCTCTTCAACCGACTTATTGGTAATGTTTATAACAAACCAGTCGCTGTGCTGACGGTAAAGCTGTTTGCAGGCCGCCAGCTCCTGCTCTATTTCAAGATAGTCGTTATAGCTGCCGCGCGGGCTCTGCCGCATGTTTATCAGCCGCGAAGTTCTGATTTCAACCAGACGCTTGGGATCTATGAGCAGGCCGACGATTTTGCTCTGGTCGATCTCGAACAGCTCTTCCGGCGGAGCAATACCATGCACCAGCGGAACATTTGCAACCTTGTACCCTTTGTGCGCCAGATACATCGAAAGCGGAGTCTTTGATGATCGTGAAACTCCGACCAGAACAAGATCTGCTTTGTGCAACCCCCGGGTCTCCTGGCCATCGTCGTGCTTGACGGTAAAATTGACCGCCTCAACACGTTTGTGATAATCCGTATCTATGCGATGCAGCAGACCCGGTTTTTCCAGAGAAGCAGCTCCCAGATAACGGGACAGGCTGTATATCAACGGACTGAGCAGATCAACCGTTATCAGTCCAACCTCTTCAGCAACGCGCTCTACCGCCTCGGATAACAGCGGATCCACAATCGTATACACAACCATGCCCGGATCATGCACCGCCACTGCCAAAGCCTGCTGGACATCAGCCTGCGATCGCACCTGAAAAAGCCGGTAGACTCGGACATTCTCGTCATAAAACTGGGAAAGAGCAGCCTTTACGACCCGCTCAGCGGTTTCTCCGGTTGAATCGGAAAGCACATAAATCGTCTTCATCTGAAAAATAGACCGCCCGTTTACTTAATTAAGCCCTGTACGATAATTTCTAATGAGAATGTAAGGGTTCGCAAACGTCTTGTCAAGTATTTTTTTGTAATTCCTAATATCAATTCTGACGATCTAAAAAATGTTGACCAATTTGGAATCATCGCTATACTGTATACACTTAATATTCTTAGGAGGGGTTATGGGTCGGGAGTATACGCTTCAAGAGGCTGTCAGTCTGGCAATAAAAACAGAGAAGGACAGCATGGATTTTTATCGCAGAGCTGCTTCAGTAGCCAAAAATGCGAGGGCAAAGAAGGTGCTTGATTTGCTTGCCAACGAAGAAGTTGGACATCTCAAGGCATTTTTTGATCATTACAAGGGTTCCGAGTTTGGAGATCTGGCTTCTTATATCAATTCTCCGGTTGACACGAAGAATCCGACCTACATGAAGCTCGAAAAAGCCATCAGCGAGGACATGTTGGAGCAGAAAGCTCTTGAGCTGGCGCTAGTAGAGGAGAAGGAGTGCATCGGCCAATACACTCAGCTTGCACAAGGGGTTGTTGACCCGGCTGTGAAAGCCGTTTTTGAACGTGTCGTCAAAGAGACTCAGGGACATTATGCTTTGATCGAGTCTGAATACGCCCATATTATGGGGATGGTACACGAATCTGACCAGGATACATTCGTAAGGGAATAGACTCGGCCGTTTTTATTGTTGATTGCAGAAACGACCTGTCGTATCTTTTACGGCAGGTCGTTATTTTTTTGAACACAAGGAGCGCAGATGAAGAGCAGCATTTCGATTTCAGTTATCATCACGCTACTGTTGTCCCCCTGCGCCGTGTATGCTGCCGGCAATCAGGCACAATCAGGTGCTAATCTCGGCAATGTCAGAGGAGGCGACTTCAGTCAGGCGCACAGCATAATCGAGAAAAACTGCACGAAATGCCACTCGGCCGATAAAATTGATTCGGCACTGAGCTCAGGGAAGGACATGTTCAAAATCCAGAAAGAGATGGAAAAGCGCGGCGCGACACTTAATTCAAATGAGCAGGAAGTCCTCGGAATTTACTGGAAGCATCCTAATCCTCTGAAGCAGTAGCGTTATTATTTTGTCTGATTAAACGCGACGAAGCCCCGCATCCATTTCTGGTTACGGGGCTTCGTTATTTATTCCCGGCGGCGACCTA
>JACRCG010000138.1 GCA_016219145.1 Deltaproteobacteria bacterium
GATGTTGTTACTGTGCCGCATGAAGACGGCAAAGGCGAACACGTGTATCATCAGTACACCGTGTTGAGCGACCATCGCGACATGATCATGGCAAAACTGTCTGAAAATCAGATTGCTTCGGCGGTCTACTACCCGATTCCACTCCACCGGCAGGATGTTTTTTCCGCAGCATACTCCGGCATAGCCCTTCCGGTAGCCGAAAATGTTGCCAGCCGTTGTATGTCCCTGCCGATCTACCCTGAAATGCCGGATGAATCCGTCCGGATTGTTGCACAGGCCGTGCGAGAGGCGCTGATTGGATAACGGGAAAATTTTCGTCCCCCCCTTTGCAAAAGGGGGGCCAGGGGGGATTTTGTTTTCCGGCAGGTCAAAGGCAAATCCCCCTGGATCCCCCTTTCTGAAAGGGGGACTTTTTTATGTCTGATTCGCAGCACCGCATCATGATCGTGGCTGGTGAAGCTTCCGGCGACATCTACGGAGCAGACCTTGTCCGCGAAACCCTCAGGCTCAAGCCGGCCATTAGCTTCTTCGGCATCGGCGGCGAACGGATGAGGGAGACCGGTGTGCAGACGCTGGTCGATTCCGCCGAAATGGCCGTAGTCGGCCTGGTTGAGGTAATTAAGCACTTCTCCGTCATTAAATCCGCCTTTTACAAACTCAGCGATATTCTCCGCTCGGATCCGCCCGACCTTCTTGTTCTGATAGACTATCCCGGCTTCAATCTTCGTCTGGCAAAGGTCGCCAAGAAACATGGCATAAAAGTACTCTACTATATCAGCCCGCAAATCTGGGCCTGGCGGCAGGGCCGGGTTAAGAAAATCGCGCGGCTGGTGGATCATATGGCGGTCATTCTCCCCTTTGAAGCCCCTTTCTATGAGCAGGCCGGAGTGCCGGTCTCTTTTGTGGGACATCCCATGCTCGATATGGTAAAGGCAGGCATATCCCGTGATGAAGCTGCTGCCGACTTTGGTCTCGATCCTATGCGGAAAATCATCGGACTTTTCCCCGGCAGCCGCCGCAGCGAGATCGAGAGGCTGCTTCCGGTTATCGTTGCCTCGGCCCTGCTTCTGAAACAGGAATTTCCTGAGCTTCAGTTTGTTCTGCCATTGGCATCCACACTGCGAAAAGATGATATTTTGCCGCTGTTCAATGCGGCCGGCCTTGATATCACCATCATCGAAGGGCGAATTCATGACCTGATCAGGGCTTGCGATGCCGTCATTTCTGTGTCTGGAACCGTGACCCTTGAAATAGCCCTGGTCGGCACCCCGATGGTGATCATCTACAAACTCTCACCGCTCACCTACCAGCTTGCCAAACGCCTGGTGAAAGTCCCCAATATTGGGCTGTGTAATATTGTAGCCGGCGAAACCGCCGTGCGCGAACTGATTCAGGATCAGGCCAACCCGGCTGAGATTGCCGGCGAGATAGCTGCAATCCTTAACGACCCGACCTATCAGGCAGAGATTGTGCGCAAGCTTAAAGAGGTGCGATCAAAACTGGGGACAGGGGGAGCTTCAGCCCGTGTCGCCGCTCTTGTCCTGGCTTTATGCCAACAATTCGAAGGCGCTTCATCCAATTCGGTCGGGGTACGGCGATGAAAAAATTAATCTGGATTTTTCAGGCCGCTCTCTTTTACCTGTTCACCCTGGCTTTCGCCATCATTCCCGAACGGTTTGTGAATTTTGCCGGAGGCGTGATCGGATCCGCCCTCCCCCGTTTGCTCGTCAAGCGGAAACGGATAGCGCTGGATAACATCCGGCAGGCGCTGCCGTTCATGAAACAGAACCCGGCCTGGTGCGGACAGTTTGAAACTGCCGAAGAAATTGCCGCCGAGATGTTCCGCCATCTGGGAATATCACTGGTTGAGGTCTGTCGGCTCTACCACGGCGAAGGCGAGCGTGTCCTGCGCAGGATTGAAGTGAGGGGGCGGGAGAATTTTGAGCTGGCCCGGACCGGAACAAGAGGCGTACTGGTATCAACCGGCCATTGCGGAAATTGGGAATTAATGGCGCTTGGCCTGAACTGGATCTTTAACGAGAACGGTTCGGCCGTCGCCAGGCAGCAGAACAATCCCTATCTGAACAAAATGGTCGAAAAGATGCGTGGACGTTACCTTAACAAGGTCATCTACAAACAGGGCGCACTGCGGGGCATCATCGGCGCCCTCAAAAAAAATGGCCTGATTGGTCTTCTGGCCGATCAGGCCGTATTCCCGGAAGAAGGGGCCTTGATCGATGTCATGGGCAGAAAAGCCTGGGCCAGCAAGGCGCCGGTCATCATCGCCCGTAAAACCGGGGCGATCCTGCTGCCGACCTTTATTCACCGCGAGAAGGAGAAACATATCATCACGATCTACCCGGAACACCGGCTGAGCGACGACGCCAGTGACGAGGGGATACGCCGGGACACTCAGGAGTTGTCGCGCTATCTGGAGAACTTTGTCTGCGCTCACCCGGCCGACTGGTACTGGGTCCACAGGCGCTGGAAGCGCGCCGGGGAGACATCTGATGCAGCGTAAAGCACTGGCAGAAGCTGTCCTGGTACTAGCGGCGCTGGTTACGGCAACCGCTCTGACAGCTTTCTACGGAGCCGACCTGGCGTTATCATCCAGATTTTTTATCGGCAACGCCTGGCCGGTCGGTAATGAATTTCCCTGGAAACTGCTCTACCGTATCGACAGGATACCTGCCATTCTGCTGGCATTGGCCGGTCTGGCGGCGGCGGCCGGCTCCTTTTTGAGACCGGAATTTATAAAGTGGCGCAAAGCAGGGGTTTTTCTGGCGCTGTTCATGCTCCTGGGACCCGGCCTGCTGGTCAATACGGTTTTCAAAGATGGCTGGGGACGTCCGCGCCCTCGCGAAATAACACAGTTCGGCGGCAGCAAGCAGTTTCTGCACCCCTGGCAGAAAGGTGTACGCGGTCAGGGGCGTTCCTTCCCTTCCGGTCACGCTTCGGCGGCGTTTTTCCTGATCGCCCCTTTTTTTATCTATCGTCGCCGTAGGCCGCGACTGGCACGGAGCTGGCTGACCGGCGGGATAATATTCGGCGTACTGATGAGCATTGCCCGCATCACGCAGGGAGGGCATTTTTTGAGTGACAACCTGTGGGCTTTCGGAATGGTATACCTGACCGGACTGCTGTTGTCTGCCATCATGGGGCTAGGCCGCGAAGACACTCTCCCGGCTGCCTCAGAGCATCAGCAATGTTCTATCTGACCTACAACATACTCTCAATCTTTCTGCTGTTTCCGGTCTGCCTCTACCACCTTTACCGCTCTGTCAGCCGTGGCCGCCCGCCAGCTCTGGCCGAGCGTTTCGGCTTCATCCCCTCAGCCTCCTTGAAAAAGATAGCCGACCGGCCTGTGATCTGGCTGCATGCCGTGTCAGTAGGCGAGTCCATAGCTGCCAGACCGCTTCTGACTGCCCTGCGCAGACACTATCCTGATCATGCCATAGTTATCTCGAATACCACTGAAACCGGGCGCAGCGTGGCAGCAGGTTTTCCCGAAGCAGATCTCTGCATCTACTTCCCGTTCGATTTTCTACCGGCCGTCCGGAGTATCCTGACGCGTATCAGACCGTCACTGATCATCGTCATGGAAACCGAAATCTGGCCCAACTTTACCCGCGCAGCCCATCAGCACGGAATCCCGCTCATTCTGGCCAACGGCAGGATATCGGACCGCTCGTTCGACGGATACCTCCGTTTCAGATGGTTCTTCAGCCATGCCCTGGAGCATTTTTCCCTGCTTTGCATGCAGACGGACGTTGACCATGAACGCATTATCGCAATCGGAGCGCCGGCCGATCGTGTAATAACCATCGGCAACCTCAAGTATGATATCCCCTTCAGACAGGTTGGCGCTGACGAGAAGAGCCGGATGCGTGAACTGTATGCGATCCCGGAAGGAGTGACCGTCCTCACGGCAGGAAGTACCCATGCCGGTGAGGAGCAATACCTGATCGATACCTATCGGGAATTACTGCTGACCATCGACAACCTGTTTCTGATACTTGTCCCGCGCCACCCCGAGCGGGCGGATGAAGTTTCTGTCCTGCTGGAGCGATCGGGTCTTGGATTCCGGCGGCGCACCGGGCTGCCTCAGGGAGGGGAGTTCAAAGCGGGCGAAATACTGCTGGTTGACACCATCGGAGAGATGATGAATCTGTATGCGCTGGCAGATGTCGCCTTTGTGGGCGGCAGCCTGGCACCGACCGGTGGACACAACCTGCTGGAACCTGCCTCGGTCGGGGTTGCCTGCGTATTCGGCCCGCACATGGCCAATTTCCGGGAGATCGCCGAGCTGGTGCTGCAATATGGCGCCGGAATCCAGGTTAAAACTTCGCAAGAGCTGACGGACTCCTGCATGGCGCTTATTACGAGCGCCGAACTGCGCCAGGTGCTTGGGCAGAACGGGCTGAAGCTGATGCGCGACAACGGCGGCGCGACCGGAAAACATATGGAAATTATCATAGCGCATTTGCCGGCCACAGACGCAAAACCTGACAACAGCTCCATTTGCTTGACAACGTGACACGAAAACCGGATATTATTGCAATACAAACGGAGGTTTTGAGCCATGCAAACAATGACGGTAGGTCATTTTAAATCACATTTTTCCCAGGTGCTTGATTTTGTTCACAATGGCGAGGACATTATTATCAGCTACGGCAAGAGGAAGGAAAAAATAGCCGTGCTGGTTCCCTATGACCGCTATGCAGGCAAACCTGAGCGCACTCTGGGTCTTTTGGCCGACAAGGCTTCATTCTCGGTCCCGACCGACTTCAAGATCAATGATGATGAGTTGCTGGCGCTATGAGCTGCCTGCTTGATACGCATGCCCTGCTCTGGACACTTTTTGACCCCACCCGTCTGGGCAAGAAAGCGATTAACAGCATCCTGAATCCTGAAGTGACCGTATCTGTCAGCGTGGTCTCTTTCTGGGAGATATCGCTCAAGTACGCTACCGGCAAGCTGGAACTGTCCGGTGTAGTGCCGGATGATTTTCCCGCTATAGTCCGTCAATCCGGCTTTGACATACTGCCGATTGCCGCCTCCGATGCCGCGACCTTCCACCATCTGCCCCGCATGGAGCACAAGGATCCTTTTGACCGTCTGATTATCTGGCAGGCCATTTCCCACAAACTGACCCTCATCTCCCAGGACAGCGCCTTTGACGCCTATCGGAAACTCGGACTGAAAGTGCTTTGGTAATTAGCTGCACCGGAGTCTTATGAGCACTTTGTATCACACATACTGGCGCGAGCTGGCCAACGGCGCGCGGAGCGGACTGACAGACCGCCTGCTGATCCTTCTTCTGTCGCCTTTTTCTCTGGCATACTCGCTTATCCAGCAACTCCGGGCGGCTCTCTACAAAACCGGCTTGCTGAAGATCAGGCGGCTGCCGCGTCCGGTTATTTCGATCGGCAACATAACCGTGGGTGGAACCGGGAAAACACCGGTTACCTCATACATTGCCGGCATCCTTCTGAATCAGGGATACCGGGTTGCTGTTCTCTAGCGCGGCTACGGCGGCACGCTGGAGGGACATACCGTTGTCGTCAGCGACGGCACCACGGTGATGCTTGGTCCCACGGAATGCGGAGATGAGCCTTATCTGCTGGCCTCAACAGTTCCGGGGCTGATGGTCGTGATCGGAACGGATCGCTATGCGGCCGGCCTGCTGGCCATACAGCAGCTGGCTCCGGACGTGTTCCTGCTGGATGATGGATTCCAGCATATCCGCCTGTATCGCGACATGGACATCCTTCTGCTGGATTGCGCCAAACCATTCGGCAATGGCTGGACGCTGCCGGCCGGATTATTACGGGAGCCCCGCCAAGCTTCGCTCAGGGCGGACTGGATCATCCACACCCGATCAGACGGAATAATCAATAACATACCCGGACTGGATCAAATCCCGCAAATTTCGTCCAGGCATCGCCTAGGCAGCTTCACCAAGCTGTCTGACGGCAGCGTCGTTCCATTTGAAAGCCTTGGCAAACTGGTGGCATTTGCCGGCATAGCGGAGCCGGATCGTTTTTTCGACGACCTCCGGCTGCTGTCCGACAGAGTGACAGGCACGCTTGCACTCCCCGACCACGCCCCGTATACAAAAGAGATCATCAGCACCATAGCCGCCATGATACGCGACACCGGCGCCGATTACGCCGTAACCACCCGCAAGGACGCCGTCAAGCTGAAGAAGATTCCGCCTGAGATTGCCTCTCGTATTGTCGTGGCGGACCTCGAACTGCACATTGATGGCATTGATTCGCTGCGGGCTGAACTGTGCAATCTGCTTCAAAAGTAGTGTCGCTTTTGGCAGTGCACCTTCTTATATTTTTCCGGGAGAGCAATGATTTCCGACAAATTTCTTGCCATGCTGGCCTGCCCTGTTTGCAAAGGTGAACTCGTTCAATCCGATACCGGTGGACTACGCTGCTACCCCTGCTGTCTCGAATATCCGGTCAAGGGCGATATTCCGGTCTTGCTTCCGGATGAGGCCAAGAGGATTCCACGCTTGGATACAGAGGCCGCTAAACCATGAAAACCCTCGTTCATTCAAGTGAGGCTCTTGCAAAAGTAAAAATCAGTCCCCTCCCCCCTGGCGGGGGAGGGTTAGGGTGGGGGGGAGGTTGCCATGATCTCAGTCAGTCGCACCTTCACCCACCCCCCAACCCCCTCCCGTCAAGGGAGGGGGAGCCTGTTTTCAAGACTTTTGCAAGAGGCTCCTCTGTGAATAAAATCCTTATCCGCGCCGTCAACTGGGTTGGCGACGCTGTCATGACCACACCAGCCATCGGAGTTATCCGTCGTCATTTTCCAAATGCAGAGATAACGATTTTGGCCAATCCGCTGGTGGCTGCGCTCTTTTCGCCCCATGACTGGGTTGACCGGGTGATCGTATTTGACCGGAACGGGAGACACCGGGGGATATTCGGCCGGCTGAGGCTGGCGCGGGAGCTGCGCAATGAGTCATTTGATCTGGCCATCATCCTGCCCAACTCATTTGACTCCGCCCTGGTGCCCTGGCTGGCCGGCATACCGTCCAGGCTCGGCAAGAGCAGCGACGGGCGCGGACTCCTTTTATCCGAACGCTACCAGCCGGACAAAAGTGTCGTCATCAGCCATGAAGTGAATTACTACCTTGATCTGCTGCGGCATTTCGGGATTTGCGGTCAAGCAGGCAAACTGCAGCTGTTCACAACTGCGGATGAAGAGCTGGAGGCCGAGAAGTTGCTTGC
>JACRCG010000144.1 GCA_016219145.1 Deltaproteobacteria bacterium
ACTGCAAGGAGAAAAAATAATATGGCCATGTGGTCATTTCGACTGACTCTGGTTCAGAAAATGATTATCAGCTTTGCGCTTTCCGGACTGTGCCTGATAGCTGCCCTGATTTATTCCATATCCGGCCTGGGGGCGATGCACAAGATGGAACAGGAGATAGCCGACAAGGATCTCAGTGCCGCTACCATTACGATCAGGCTGCGCGAGTTGATTGTGGCGCAGGAACGTTTGACCGGCAGGTTCAGAATTCTGAAACAGCCTGAGTATAAGCTGCTGCATGACCAGAATGAGGCTGATTTCCGGAGCGAGATCACAAAGCTAAAAACAGTCCATAATTCTACAGCCGTTACCGCGCTTGAGAAGGGTTATGAGCGTTATTCCAGGTCTGCAAAGCTCCTTTTTGCAGGAGAGTCATCCGACCCAGTGGATATGAAGAACGCCATTGAATCTATACTTAAAACCGTCCACGCCATCAGTGAAGATCAACGCCGGAATTTATCGGACAAGCTGGTCTTATCCGATATTCAGGAACAGCGCACCGTGACCTGGTCGCTGGGCCTGGCTTTTGCGGGTGTTGTATTGTCTTTCCTGATTGCCGGCTGGATGGTTTACTCCTTTGCCAGTTCAATCGGAAAGCTCCAGTATGCCACCCACCTGATAGCCTCCGGTGACTTCGATCATGACCCGCGCATCGCTTCCGGTGATGAAATCGGGGCTTTGTCACAGGATTTCAGGAGCATGGCTATCAGGCTCAAGGAGCTTGAACAGTTGAGTCTTGACGCGAGCCCTTTAACCCGCCTGCCTGGAAACATCGCCATTGAACGTGTTATCAACAGGCATCTTCGCGAAAAGATAACCTTTGCCATGTGTTACCTGGATCTGGATAATTTCAAATCATATAATGACCGTTACGGTTACATCAAGGCCAGCGAGGTCCTGAAGGAGGTCGGCAAGGTCGTTTATGATACTGTGAAGGGACTTGGCAATCAGGACGCTTTCGTCGGCCATATCGGCGGCGATGATTTTGTCGTTGTAATCAGTGCGGAGCGTGCCGAAGCCGCATGCAGGGCGATCATCGCCAGTATCGATGCGCTGGTGCCATCCTATTATTCTGATGAGGACCGGTGTGCCGGTGCGATCGAGGGGGTTGACCGCTACGGAGTGGCGCGAAAATTCCCGCTGATCTCCATCTCTATTGCCGCTTTGATATGCAAGCCCGGAGATTATGACACCGCTGCCGAGATTGCCAGTGCCGCTGCTGGCGTTAAGGACCGTGTCAAGGAATCGGTGGGAAGCAATTATGTGATTTTCAGGAAGGGAGAACTCTGTGAAGCCTGATAAGTTTTGTAGAGCCTTGCTTTTACTGCTGCTGATCTCATTGACAGGAGGTTGCGGGACGTTCATTGGCAGGAATCTGTCCATGACCAGGAATGTTTCCACTGCTGAGCGTAATTTTGCCGGCGCATTGGAGAGCCTTCGGACCGGTAACGAGTCCGTTGCACGTGAACTGTTCGTGCGGGTTGTGAATGAACCAAGCCTGGCCGGGGTGACCGACGAAGCCCTGTTCCGGTTGGCTTTGTTGAGTCTGGGGGATGAAGGCGGAAAGGGTGAAAAGCGTGCTGCAGAGCTGATTGACAGGTTGCTGGGCGAGTTCCCCGGCAGTATCTGGTCCCGGCAGGCAGCCCCGTTGGCAGAGTATGTACAGGAAGCTGTCGCTTTGCGTGCCCGGACACGGGAGCTCAAAGCGCTGCGGAACCAGAATCTGTCGTTGAGTCGTGACAACAAGGAGCTTCGTCAAAGTATCGAACGCATCAAGAATCTCGATCTGGAGCTGGAACAGAAGATCAGAAGGTAACTTCAGATACAACCGGACTCATCTCATTTCCGCTTTTCTCCCTGCTGATACTCCGCCATGAACTTTACTTTATAATCCATGAAACGCCCGTCTCCGATCGCCTGACGAATCTCCTGCATCATCGTCAGATAGAAATGAACATTGTGGATTGCCGAGAGCACGGCCGACAGAACCTCGTTGGATACAAACAGGTGATGGATATACGCCCGGCTGAAGTTCTGGCAGGTGTAGCAGCTGCAGCTGGGGTCGATCGGGAAAAAATCGCGCTTGTAGTTCTTGTTTGTAACCCGGATCCGGCCCCGCCGCGTGAATAATGTTGCGCTTCTGGCGTAGCGGGTCGGGATGACGCAATCAAACATGTCGATGCCGCGTTCGACACTTTCCAGGATATCCTCGGGCAGGCCGACGCCCATCAGGTAACGGGGTTTGTTCTCCGGCAGATGCGGCGTCGTGAAGCCAACGATCTTTTTCAGCAGTTCCAGTCCCTCGCCGACGCTGACGCCTCCGATGGCATATCCCGGCAGATCCAGCTTGCACATCTCCTTTGCGCACATTGCACGCAAATCTTCATAGACACTTCCCTGCACGATGCCGAACAGCGCCTGGCCGTTGTCGGTCATGGCATTCCGGCATTGCTTCAGCCAGCGGATGGTTTTCTTGGTGGACTGCTCGGCGTAGGCCTTTTCGCAAGGGTAGGGAATGCACTCGTCGAAGGCCATGATGATGTCCGCACCCAGATCCTGCTGGATGCGTGTGGCGCCGGCAGGATCCAGGTAGATCTCTTCTCCGCTGATCTCGTGTCTGAAGAAAACGCCGTCTTCGGTTATGCGTTTATTGGGCAGAGAAAAAACCTGAAAGCCACCCGAATCGGTCAGAATAGGTTTGTTCCATGACATGAATTTGTGCAGACCGCCCGCTTTTTTTACAAGCCCTTCACCTGGTTGCAGATGAAGATGATAGGTGTTTGAAAGAATTATCTGGGCGCCGGTTTCTTCTATCTGGACCGGTGTCAGAGGTTTCATTGCGCCGTGGGTTGCTACCGGCATGAAGATCGGGGTCTGGATATCTCCCCTTGATGTGCTGACCACGCCGAGTCGCGC
>JACRCG010000145.1 GCA_016219145.1 Deltaproteobacteria bacterium
ATGCCTGCCTATCTTCCTCGACACATCCGCACCTCGGACATGGGACATCAGCGTCGTACGGTATGTAAAACGCCTGGCATCGAGGGCTATAGGCGATGTAAAGTGTCATTGATTCCTTTCCAACATTTTATAGGGCAATGGGCCAACAAAATAAAATCAACCCCATCAGCTCCCTACTGCTGTTTCAGGCCGCAACTTTGACCCCTTCCCGGAAACCGCCTGATCATACCAATTGAACATCTCCGAGAAAAAGAACTTCCCAAAGCCGGTATCGGTTTCGGTCTTGGACATAAAACTCAGGAATTCATCGGCATTGCTGAGGAAGGCCTCTTTGATGCTGTCCTGGAGTTTCTGTCTGCGCATGTGGTCGATGGAGTCGGTTTTGAAGGCCGCCCTTAGCGCCTCGTCCTTTTCCAGCTTTTGCTTGATGGCGCCAACCACCCGGTCCGCCTCTTCAAAGGAAATCCCGTACTCTTTGTTCAGTTTTTCAATAATGAGTTTGATTTTTTCCTCATCCCCACGGCCGCGCCGGTATCCGTCATCCGGGGTCAGCTCCAGAACGCCATCCTCGCCTTTCAGGGTGATGCGGCCGTTTTGCTCTTCCTGGGCGCGGTATTTGTCCATGTCGATCATCTCGATCACTTCCAGCGGCAAGGTCTGCATTTCATAGGGTAATTGCCGCACCAGCAGCTTGGCAAAGAGATAAAACTTTTCCAGGGCCGTGTCGGTAAAGGTCATGATCTGGCTGATGAAACTGTATTGCTTCACATAACGGGCGGTACCCTTGCGGAATTTTTCCTTGGCCTCTGCCTTCCGTTTTTCATAGTCCTTTTTGTCTTTGTGTTCTGCCGCCAAGTTCTCGTAGCCGTTATCAACGATGCGCTTGAAGAATGGCTGCAACTTTTCCGACTTCACTTTTTTGACCAAAAACAAATCCACAAACTCCGCCACGTCTTCCGGCGTAAAGACCCTTGCCTGTTCCAGCGTGTATTTGAGGTTATAAAGTTTGATCGGTTTGGTCGCGCCTTCCAGCTCGGTGGTCTGGTAATAATCCTGGAATGATGCCTGGATGGTCTCCTGTGTGTTCACAAAATCAAGCACCATGGTGTCCTGTTTAAGCGGGTGGAAGGTTCGGTTCAGGCGGCTCAGGGTCTGCACCGCCGCCACGCCCCCCAGCTTCTTGTCCACATACATGGTATGCAACAGGGGCTGATCAAAACCGGTCTGGAATTTATTGGCCACCACCAACAGGCGCTGGGCTGGATTTTTGAAGGCTTCCCCAATGTCGCCGGTGCCGGGCGGGTTCATGTTGTCTTCTGTGTATTTTTGCTCATTAATGGTCACCGTGCCGGAAAACGCCACCAGCACGCCAAAGCTCAGATTCTGTTCACGCACCACTTCATCTAGGGCCTGCTTATAAAGCACGGCATGGGCGCGGGAGTGGGTCACCACCATTGCCTTGGCCTTGGCCTGGCCGGCGATCTTGTGGGACGTGTTGCGGGTGAAATGGTCCACGATGATATGGGCCTTGCGCCTGATGGCAAACTCATGCTGATCCACATATTGCAGCATGAGCCGCCGGGCCTTGAGCTTTTCCACCTGCTTTTCCCCATCAGCCTTTTCGTTTTCAATCAGCTCGAAATAGGTCTTGTAGGTGGTGTAACTCGCCAGCACATCCAAAATGAACCCCTCGGCGATGGCCTGGCGCATGGTGTATTGATGGAAGGGGCGAAACCCCTTTTTGACACTGGTATCCTTTACGCCGAAAAGCTCCAGGGTCTTGTCTTTGGGGGTGGCGGTGAAGGCAAAGAACGACAGGTGCGGCAACTTTTGCCGGGCCTTCTGGATCTTTTCAAGCTGCGACTCGATGGGATCGTCTACCTCTCTCAACTCGTCATCCTTTTTCAGGGCTTCTTCAAGCTGCGCGTCGCTGGTCAATACCAGGTGGAGGTCTTTCACGCCCTCCCCGGTCTGAGAGCTGTGCGCCTCGTCCACCAGCACGGCAAACCGCTTGCCCGGAATTTTTGTCAGTTCGCCGACAAAACCAAATTTTTGTAGCGTTGAAATGACGATCTTATCACCGTGCGCCAGTGCCTGAGATAGTTGTTTCGAGCCGTTGCGGATGTTTGTTACCACCCCTTTGATTTTCTCGAACTGCTTGATGGTGCCCTGCAACTGTCTGTCCAGCACCCGCCGGTCGGTAATGACGACGATGCTGTCAAACACCGGCTGCCCATCCGCGCCGCAAAGGTTGGCGAGCTGATGGGCCAGCCAGGCGATGCTGTTGGATTTGCCCGATCCGGCGCTGTGCTGGATCAGATAACTGTGACCGCTGCCGTTGGCCCTGGCATGGGCCAGCAGTTTGCGCACCACCATCAGTTGATGAAACCGCGGAAAGATGAATTTTTCCTTGCCTGTCTTCTCATCTTGCTCGGAGTGCAGATAATTCTGGATCAACAGCAGCAGAGAATCCGCCTGCCAGATTCCCGGCTGGACCTCGCCGTCTTCGTCAACGAAGTTGTCCCACAGGTAGCTTGCGGCAAAGCGGCCGAAAATAACCGGGTTGCGGGTATCCCGGTTAAAGGGTAAAAACGCCGTGTCCTTTCCTTCCAAACGGGTCGTCATATAAGCTGCATCATCATCCAAAGCGAAGTGCACCATACAGCGCCGAAAGAACGGCTCGTTCTTATCGCGCCGCCGATACTGGGCGATGGCATGTTGCACGTTTTGACTGGTAAAATGGTTTTTCAGCTCCACCGACACAATCGGCAGGCCGTTGAGCAGGATCACCATGTCTATGGACTGGTCGGGCGTTTTGGTGGAAAAATGCACCTGGCGCATCACCGCAAAGCGGTTGCCTTCATAACGGGCCTGATGCTCCGGATTGCCTCCGGCGGAAGGGCGGAAATAGGCAAGCTGGAGATTGATGCCATTAAATGACACCCCGTTTCTCAGCACTTCCAGGGTGCCCCGCTTCTGAATCAGGGTGGTGAGATACCCGGCCAGCGCGGTCTCCTCTTCACCGGGAAATTGTCTGCCCAGCTTCGCCCATTCCTTTGGCTGGGTTGCCATGATAAACGCCCTGGTCTCCGCCACGTCCAGCAAGGTTGCGGCATCGAATGCACTGCCGGGGCGCTCACGGTAAAACGGACTGGCGGCAAGGCTCTCGACGATCCCTTCTTCAGCGGCCCGTTCCGATACCTGGCTGGTTTCGAGGTCTGATGTCATTTTGAACGATCCTTTGAAAAATATGTCCGGGGCGTACCCATATCCATAAAATATGGGTAAATTTTAATGTTTTTTACTCATTTAGTTGCAATGTGTCCACGGCATACCCATGTCAGGAAACCAGAAGTTTGAGCAAGGCGGTATTCAGATAATAGACCTCGCGCCCTGCCTTGACCGACGTCAGCATGCCGATTCGCTCCAACTCCCGCAGATACTGTGAAGCCGTCTTGCGCTGGGCGATGCCGGCCTCTTCCAGGAAACGGATTTTGCAATACGGCTGCCGGAAAAGCAGTTCAAGCAAATCCTTGGAATAGACCTTGGGCAGCTCCCGCTTCACTTGTTCAATGCCCTCGCGCATCAGGTCGCGGATGCCCAGGATGCGTTCACGGGTTGCCCGCGCCGTTTGTGCGATGGCGTCAAGCATATAAAGTATCCACGGTTCCCAGGCCTGGTCCTCGGTTACCCGTTTCAGGCCCGCATAATAATCGCCCTTATGGTCGATGATATGGCGGCTCAGATAAAGCACCGGGATGTCCAGCAGCCCCGTTTCGATCAAATAGAGGATGTTCAGAATTCGCCCGGTGCGGCCATTGCCGTCGGTAAAGGGGTGAATCGCCTCAAACTGATAGTGCATGATTGCCAGCTTGATCAAGGGGTCGAGGTCGCTGTCGTCGTAGATAAAGCGTTCCAGGTTGGCCAGCTTGTCGCGGATGACGGCCTCTCCATCGGGAGGTGTGTAAATGACCTCACCCGATGGATTTGCCAGCTTGGTGCCCGGCGTGCGCCGCACCCCGGCGCCGGTGTCCTTTATGATCTGGAACAGCTCCTCGAACAGGCGGGTGGTCAAGGGCCGGTTCTCTTCTTTGAGGGACTTGAAGCCATGCCAGAGGGCATCCTTATAACGGAGAACTTCCTTGGTGTGGGGATTGGTATGCTGCCCCTGGTCGGCAAAGGCGCGGTACAATTCGTCATTGGTGGTGACGATGTTTTCGATCTCCGAGGACAGCTTGGCTTCCTGGAGGCCAATGGCCTGAATCAGCAGGGATTGATCCGGAATCAGTTCACCAGCTCCTTTCAACTCGGCCAGGGCTTTGTTGGCGGTAATGGCCTTTTTGAGCACGGCCCTGGTTTCCAGTTCCCCTGGCGGCGGCAACATGGGCAGGTCGTTGTATGGCGTTTGCGGGTCAAAGGTCATGGGCGGTTCCTCCGCGACAGGATGATGATTCGGTGAGTTCTTGGGTGTTCATGGTGTCAACCCTTCTTGTTTCATCCATTGCAAAGCGTTCAGCCAACGCTCGCGCGGAATGCGCTCGTTGCTGGGATGCCAGTGGGTCAAAACCTCTTCGACAATATCGGCATCATTGCATGGCTGACCGGCCCGAAGTCGGTCATTCCAGACCGCGAATAGGGTAGCAACAATCTCGCATCTCTCGGTGGTGAAAGAATGCAGCAGACTGAACAGACGGTCGAATTTCGGCTTCTGCTCCGACCAGTAACGGGAAAAATATTTTTGATGGCCGCCCGCCTTTTCCATGGGAACGTAACGGGTTCCTTTCTCGCCTTTGACCGGTTGATACCATTTCTGTTTTTGAATCTGGCTTTCGACGGAACGGAGTGCCTGATTGTCGAACGGTCCTGCCGCTGCACGTTGGTATCGTCCCTCCAGATCGATTCCCGCGTAGGCCTCCGAAAGATATAGAAACTTTTCCAATTTGACGCGGCCAAATGTTGGCTCTTGATGGAGACGGTGGATGATCTCCGAGCAAAGAACCGCCCGGAGAAAATGGACATTTGCCTTGGTGGGGCGCGATTCCACTTCAGTCTGTCGGATGACCGTCCGCTGGCCGGTGACGCATTCGTGGATCAGGGCGGCCCGGTATTCGGTCAGGAGGGTGAGTTGACGGGCGTAGGCGGAAAGAGTTAACTCGATCTGTAACTCACGTTCATTGATGAATTGACAAATCTCTTTTTGATCTTCATATGGTGGAACTACAATTTTTTCCGGACTTAGACGGTCGATATTCAAATTCATTTGTGTATTCTCTGGAGCCAATGCATGAAGACGACTTTTCATACAAAATAGCTGGTAATAGAGAAACTCAACGTCAATACCCAGGTAAGGAAAGAAACCAACAATACTGTCTGGCAAACACGCATTGATGCCCAATATGGCCAAATCACCAATGTTAGCAGCTATGGCCATCAAGAGCGTTCCAGCAGGAAATTCAACACTTATACTGTGGCCTTTTTCTGATAACGTTTGTGTATAGGTAGAGAGGTATTTGTTTGCAGTGGCAACATCGCCAGTTTGCACGAAAGGATATGGCCCATCATAAAGCACCGGGTCGGTTCTTGGTCTGTGTCCG
>JACRCG010000016.1 GCA_016219145.1 Deltaproteobacteria bacterium
CGCTCATCCATCGCCATGTCATATCTGCGTACCAAGGGTTACAACGCCAGATACCTTAGCGATGGACTGATCGGTCTGGCTGAGAACCTGCGGGGGGATAATGCCAAGGATTTCCTGGAAGATGCTGCAGCAGACTTCCAGGATAAAAACCGCTAGCCGTGCTGATGCAGGCAGCAGAAACAGGACCGGCCGGATCGTGATCTCCTCCCGGATTTACAAAATATAGCTTGACTCTTTTTTTTTGATGTCTTATTGATAATAAAATTCAATTTCGATCAGCAGGTGTTTATGGGATCATCCAGGCAGATATACGTGAAAGCCGGGTCATCAGGGCCACCTTCTCCACAACAGATCATTGAACGCTACAGTAATCCCCAGGACTGCCTGACTGCGCACCTGATGCTGGAGTGTTCCGAGGTCATGGCCGGCATCAAGCCGGCAAATCTGGTTTCCATTGTCAATCGTACCAGGCCGTGCGGCAGAAACCTCTATCATCTCTGGCAAAGCCACCATCGTGAATTATCGAAGCGCATAGCCAATCTGAGCTTCACGGTATTGAAGGACAAGCCGCAAGCCATGCTGTTGTTGTGCTACGACAATTACAGGCTTGAGCGCCAGTTGGCGCATGCCGGTATCCGCGTGCTGTTGAAGAAAGCCGGTTACGCCTGCGAAGCTTCTTGCGACGGGCTTGTTGCCGAGTTGCAACGCCGGATTACCGGGAATGATTCTTTTCCCCACGAGATCGGCCTGTTTATCGGTTATCCCGCCAAAGATGTCGTCGCCTTCATGGGTCTGGTCAAGCTCCCGTTCGCCTGTCAGGGGCCATGGAAGATTTATGGAAACCCTGCACAGAGCCTGGATCTGGCCGAACAGTATCGCTGTTGCCGCCAAAGGATGAACAGCCTGCTGGCGTCAGGCGATCGCACTGCGCTTGAATTGGCGAACACAATTGAACCTTTTTTTTGCCGTCAACATGAAATTGACTGTCATTATCCAACAGAGGTGCCGGCTTTTAATAAACCGATAAAGGAGATGGATTCATGAAAAAAGTTTTTGCAGCAGCAGCGCTCGCCGCATTGTCTACGAGCCCGGTTCAGGCAGAAGAATTATTCTGGAACGGCACTATCAAGCAGGTATTTGAAAAACAGTGCAGCTCCTGTCATGGCAGTGGTGCACCTGAATATGCAGCTTTCAAGAAGGATAGGGAGGGTTGGATCAGTAAGGGTGCCGGTATGCGGATGGATACGTACAGCCACCTGATTTCCTTTGTGGGCTGGCCCAATACAGGGGCATTGATGAGAAGGCTCGACGACGGCAGCAGTTCAAAGGAGGGAAAACCGGGCAACATGTACCGGTATCTGGGAGCAGACGAACAGGAGCGGCAGGCCAATCTGACTCTTTTCAAACATTGGGTCGGCAGTTGGAATCTGAAACGGTGGAGCGATGTTTCCAGGGAAGAGCTTGACGGCATCAAGGCCCGGTATTAACCTAAAAACGTCTTCCGGGTCCACTAAAGAAACGAAAAGACACGGATATTTAAAGCGATACGACAAAACAGTAATTTACCAACAGGTCATGCCATGATGTTGTCTATTCTTTTGTTTTTGTTCGTGTTTTTCGTTCATTTCGTGGGCAACTGCTTTTTATCAGGATTAACAGGAAACCAGAGGAGCCCAAAAGTCGTTCAAAACAGATACGAGTGTTGAGCTCAAGCGGAGGATCCTGGAGAACTTCTTGTTATGTAACCTTTGAATGTCCGGGGCTGTCGGATCTGCCTGCTATTGCACCGCGGAACTCTGACGGAGTTTCGTGATGTCTCGTAGCGGCGGTGCTCCGAACATGCGGCTGTATTCACGGTTGAACTGTGACGGACTTTCGTAACCGACCTGGAATGCTGCATTGGCCGCATCCATACGCTCAGCCAGCATCAGTCGCCTGGCCTCCTGCAATCGAAGTTGCTTCTGATACTGCAGTGGACTCAAGGCGGTCAACGACCGGAAATGGTGATGAAACGTTGAAGTGCTCATGTTGGACTGCGCGGCCAGTTCATCCATGCTTATAGGCATTGAGTAGTTGCTCTTCAGCCAACCGATCGCCTTGGCAATCTGCTGGCTCTGGCTTCCAGCGGTCGCTATCTGACGCAACCGCTCACCCTGATCTCCCACCAGTACACGGTAGATGATCTCGCGCTGGATAACCGGCGCCAGGATCGGAATGTCTTTTTCTTCCGCAAGCAGGTCAATCAATCGTACAAATGCATTGACAAGTTGCAGCGTCACCTCGCCGGTCGCCATGCCACGGCTTGACTGCTGCGGTCTTGGCTGGGGCAGGTGGCTGTCCAGCAACAGTTGCGATACTTCGCGCAAATCAAATTTCAACCTTAGCCCGAGATACGGTTTTTCCGGACTTGCTTCGGTAATCTGCACAATTGTGGGAAGATGAACCGACGTGATCAGATAGTGGTGCGAGTCATATATATACGTTTCATCGCCAAGTATGACCCGTTTAGCCCCTTGAACCGCCATGCAGATGCTCGGTTCATACATGCCGCTCATCGGTTCTGTTGGTTCCTCGCGCCGAAAAAGAGACAAGCCGGGGACGTTAGTTTCATGCAGTTCGCCTTTTTCGGTGCATTGAGCAATAGCACTCCCCAACGCATCAATAGCTGATCTCAGGTTTTTATTGCTACTGTCCTGCATAGTTGCCTCCTTACTGATTGTTTCTTCTGATGTAAATACTATCCAACCGTTTATGGCGCTACAACATTTTTCCAGCCTTATGGACGATCAGGCAATAATTCGACAGGATCGTTCTATCCCCTGGCGCTTGTCGGGTGTAGGATACAATCATCAGCAGGTTGGCTGAAAGACGAAAGGAGACAACAGATGCAAATGCGCAAACTAGGAAATAGCGGACTGGAAGTTTCGGCCATCGGACTGGGATGTATGGGGATGAGTTTTTCCTACGGTCCCCCGAAGGACAGGAAGGAGATGATCGCCCTCATGCGAACAGCTGTGGAGCGCGGCGTTACCTTCTTTGATACGGCCGAGATTTATGGCCCATTCATCAATGAAGAACTGGTCGGTGAGGCGTTGGAGCCACTTCGCGGGCAGGTGGTAATCGCAACCAAATTCGGCTTCAACACAGATTTTGATCCACGCGACCCCAGGGAGGGGGTGGCAATTCTCAACAGCCGTCCGGAAAACATCCGCAAAGTGGTCGAGGCCTCACTCAAGCGGCTGCGCACAGATGTTATCGACCTCTATTACCAGCACCGGGTCGATCCGGATGTGCCGATAGAAGATGTGGCCGGGACGGTAAAGGAGTTGATCCGGGAGGGCAAGGTCAAGCACTTTGGCCTCTCCGAAGCCGGAATCCAGACGGTTCGCCGCGCTCATGCGGTGCAGCCGGTTGCCTGCGTCCAGAACGAGTACTCGCTCTGGTTCAGGCGGCCTGAAGAGGGGTTGCTGCAGACGCTGGAGGAACTGGGCATCGGCCTTGTCCCATACAGCCCGCTCGGAAAAGGTTTTCTTGCCGGGAAGATGGACGAGAAAACCACCTTTGACAGCACCGACTTTCGCAGTTCCCTGCCGCGCTTTACCCCCGAGGCGCTGAAGGCAAACCAGGCACTTGTTGATCTGCTCGGCAGCATTGCTGCGGAAAAGAAAGCGACGCCGGCCCAGATCGCCCTAGCCTGGCTCCTGGCCCAGAAACCGTGGATCGTCCCGATTCCGGGGACTACAAAACTGGAGCGCCTGGACGAGAATATCGGGGCGGTAAGCGTTGAACTGACGCCAGAAGACCTTGGCAAGATCGAGCAGGCTGCTGCACAGATCACCGTCCAGGGAAACCGTTATCCGGATAGACTCGAGCAGTTAACCGGACGCTGAGCAACAATGTCAATACATAAACACCAAAACCCATAGGAGGATACACCCATGTACCAGGCAAAAGCATATTCCGTAACCAGCGCATCATCACCGTTTGCAGCAGCCACCATCATGCGCCGGGAAACAACCGAACGTGATGTCCAGATCGAGATTCTCTACTGCGGTATCTGTCATTCCGATCTGCACACTGCCCGCGATGAATGGAGCAGCGTCATGCCTACCACCTACCCATGCGTTCCCGGACACGAGATCGTTGGACGGGTGACCAAGGTTGGCAGCGAGGTTTCTCAGTTCAAGTCCGGCGATCTGGTGGGGGTCGGCTGCATGGTGGATTCCGATCACGTCTGCCCCACCTGCCAGGATCATCAGGAACAGTTCTGTCACAGCGCGACCTTTACCTATAACTCGCCTGACAAGCACGGCACCGCACCGGTGACCTATGGCGGTTATTCCGAGAGCATCGTCGTGGATGAACGTTTCGTGCTGGCCGTGCCTGCAAATCTTGACCTGGCCGGTGTCGCTCCACTGCTCTGTGCCGGGATCACGACCTACTCACCCATGCGACGCTGGGGCGATCTCAACGGAAAGAAGGTCGGCGTGGTAGGTCTCGGCGGTCTGGGACACATGGGGGTCAAGTTCGCCAGAGCCTTCGGCGCTCATGTGGTGGTCTTCACGACCTCCCCGGGCAAGAAAGAGGATGCCTTGCGTCTGGGCGCCCATGAGGTCATTGTTTCCACCAATCCGGCAGAGATGCAGCAGCATGCCGGTACATTCAACTTCATACTCGACACCATCGCCGCCGATCACGACATCAATGCCTATATCAACATGCTGGGGCTCGACGGCAACATCACCCTGGTCGGTGCGCCGGATGCGCCGCTCCAGGTATCGGCTTTTGCACTGCTGTTTGGCCGCAAGAGCCTTTCCGGCTCGCTCATCGGCGGAATAAAAGAGACCCGGGAGATGCTCGACTTCTGCGGCCGGCACAACATTACTTCGGATGTTGAAATCATCCCGGTCCAGCAGATCAACGCGGCCTACGAGCGGCTGGTCAAGTCTGATGTGAAGTACCGCTTTTCCATCGATATGGCGTCGCTGAAGTCGGAGTAGGCGAATTATCGAGGAAAGACTATTGTGACGGGTGTTGGGTAAATGGAATTTTGTAGATTTTCTGTGTATGGGTAAAGGCGGCAGGAAGTACAGCTAAAATAAAACGTTTGACACAGGTGACAAGAAAAGGGCTTAACCGTATTGGTTAAGCCCCTGAATTTTTGGCTCCCCTTCACGGACTCGAACCATGGACAAGGTGATTAACAGTCACCTGCTCTACCAACTGAGCTAAAGGGGAATAGTTGTTTCTTGTGCACGCCCTAAATATGGGCTTTGACGGGCTTTTTAACGGTCAGGTCCGGCTGTGCAGCAAGGTGAAGATATATAGCACAGCCTTTTTGAAGCTGTCAATACGAAAATTATTTTTGATTGCCTGAATCAGGTGAGTTTTTATCATTCTCCTGAGAAACGGCCTTTTCTTCCAGGAACTCGATAAAATTAATCGTCCGGGTTACGAAACGCAGGTTGAAGCGGCTCTCGTAGAGCAGCAGGGTCGAGGCGGCAAAAAGGAACAGTCCGCCGGCAAGAGCCAGCAGGGTCGGTATCCAGGCCTGCTCGGGACTGCCGTAGGCAACATTGACGCCGATGCCCAGGCTGGCCGCTACAAACAGCACCGTGGCGGTGTAGAGGGCCGCCATGGATTTCTGGATCAGCACCGCACGCCTTTTCTGAAGCTCGATCTGTCCCTTCAGGTTCTGCAGCCGTTCCACTGGATAGCTGATCTTGCCCTGCAGGATCGCCTCAACCTCGTTCTTCATCACGGTCACCCGGTCGAAGATGCGCCCCAGGCGCGCCGATGTGGAGAAGATCAGCGTGCCGCAGGCCGAGATCAGCACCGCCGGCGTGATCATCGAAGTCAGGATGCGAGAGCTGGAGAGAGCCTCCAGAATTTCCTTGTCGTGGATGGCCATGTCAGTCCCTGAACCGTTTCAGGAGGTCGCCGTAAGCGTCGATGCGCCGGTCGCGCAGGAAAGGCCAGATGCGGCGCACACGCTCGCTTCGCGCCAGGTCCAGCTCCACCTGCACGATTTCCTCGCTGTCACCGGAGGGGCCCGCCAGGAATTCCCCCTGGGGACCGGCTGCAAAGCTGCTTCCCCAGAACCTGATGCCATTTCCGTTACACTCAGTAGAAGCTTCGTAGCCTACCCGGTTGACCGCCAGCAGTGGCAGTCCGTTGGCAATGGCATGGCCGCGCTGGACCGTGATCCAGGCCTCGCGCTGGCGCGCCTGTTCTTCATTTTCATCATTGGGGTCCCAGCCGATGGCGGTAGGATAGATCAGCATGTCCGCCCCGGCCAGCGCCATCAGTCGTGCCGCTTCCGGATACCACTGGTCCCAGCAGACCAGCACTCCCAGTTTGCCGACCGAGGTTTCGACCGGCGTGAAGCCCAGGTCTCCCGGTGTGAAGTAGAACTTCTCGTAGAAGCCGGGGTCGTCAGGGATGTGCATCTTGCGGTAGGTGCCGGCAATGCTGCCGTCCTTTTCAAGCACCACCGCGGTGTTGTGGTACAGGCCCGGGGCGCGGCGCTCGAACAGCGAGGCCACGATCACGACGCCAAGCTCGCGGGCCAGCTGCCCCAGTGTCGCGCTGGATGGACCGGGGACCGGTTCGGCCAGGTCGAACAGCTCGGGTTCCTCCACCTGGCAGAAATAGGGGCCGTTGTGCAGCTCCTGCAGCACCACCAGCTTTGCGCCGGCCGCAGCCGCTTCCCTGAGCATGCCGCAGGTTTTTTCCAGATTGTCGTTGCGGTCGGTGCCGCAGCTCTGCTGGATCATGGCCGCCTTTAGGGTCGTCATGCCAGCACCCCCTGGGGGAGCTGCATCGTCACGCAGTGCAGCGAGCCGTGCTGTTCCAGCAGCGGCAGGCAGTCGATGCCGATCGCCTCCCGGCCGGGAAAGGCCTCTCCGATCAGTTGCAGTGCCTTCCGGTCGTTTTCCGGATCGCGGTAGGTCGGGACCAGTACCGCGCCGTTGATCACCAGGAAGTTGGCGTAGGTGGCCGGCAGGCGGTGGGCGTTGCGGTCAAAGCGGGCCGTGGGCCGGGTAGGGCGACCAGCTTGTAGGGCGAACCGTCCGGCGCCCTGAAGGCTTTCAGCTCGGCTTCCATCAGCTTGAGTTCCTGATAGTGCTCGTCGATGGAGTTTTCGCAGGCCTGGTAAACTATCGTGTTGTCCGGGCAGATGCGAGCCAGGGTGTCGATGTGAGAGTCGGTGTCGTCGCCGGCCAGCCAGCCGTGGTTGAGCCAGAGTACCCGGCGCGCCCCGATCAGCGAGCCCATGGCCTGCTCGATTTCACCTCTGCTCAGCTGAGGGTTGCGATTGGGTGAAAGCAGGCATTCGGCGGTGGTCAGGATCGTGCCCAGGCCGTCGCTCTCGATGCTGCCCCCCTCGAATATCAGGCCGATCGTGTTCAGGTTCGGTTTCAGCGCGCCCTGCTCCTTGAGCCGTTTCGAGATCTGGTTATCGTGGTTGGCGGCGAACTTGAGCCCCCAGCCGTTGAAACCGAAGTCCAGCAGCACCGGCCGGTCGTTGAAGATGACCGTGATCGGCCCGAAGTCCCGCGCCCAGGTGTCGTTGCTGGGGATTTCGCAGATGGTCAGCCTGTCGAGATCCACTCCGGCGGATGCCAGGTATTCCGAAGTCGATGCCGCGTGCGGCGTGGTCAGCAGCACGCGCTCGAAACGGGTTGTCTGGCGGATTATTTCGGCAAAGACCGGCCGGACTTCGTCCAGCATGTCGGCCCAGTCGGTTGCTTCGTGCGGCCACGCCAAAAGGACTCCGTCCTGTATTTCCCATTCGGCGGGTAATCTTGGATTCATTATGCAGCACTCCTTGATGGTAAAGTGGCCGGATTATAAGTTATAGCCGCACCCCGCGCAAGCATCCTGTAATCCGCGGGAAATTATTTCAAGTTTTGCCTTGATTTATCTCACCGATTGCATTAGTAAAATGTATTCATAATTTGTATACAGTATGTCGAGACACATCTTATATCTGCACAATCCACACACAGAAAGGAGAGTATCAATGTCCACCAAGCCGTTCGTTTATCAGGAGCCGTTTCCGCTTGCCAAGGATGAGACCAAATACCGCAAGATAGAGGGTTCCGAGAAGTACGTGACCGTCGAGAAATTTGCCGACAAGGATGTTGTCAGGGTTTGCCCCGAAGCGCTTTCGATCCTGGCCAACGAGGCCATGAAGGATGTTTCCTTCCTGCTGCGTCCTGCCCACAACGAGCAGGTGGCCAAGATTCTCGCCGACCCCGAAGCCTCGATGAATGACAAGGGTGTGGCGCTGGCTTTCCTGCGCAACGCCGAAATCGCTGCCCAGCTCGATCTGCCGGTCTGCCAGGACACCGGTACGGCCACTGTCGTCGCCAAG
>JACRCG010000146.1 GCA_016219145.1 Deltaproteobacteria bacterium
ATCGATACACAACACATCATTTTATAACACACCACAAGCTGATTCCCTCACACACCAGCGTCCATTCCAGCCAATCAATTTCAAATAAATACACATAAAATGCCGTTATATTTTTGCAAACAATCAGCAGACCCGACTGGCGCCAACATTCTTCCGAATAAAATAAGCATTTGATTACGGTCAGTTATAGTGCAACATGCATCCGTATACATTTTTCTTTTATTAAACGATGTTTGTATTGATATTTTATTATTATTTATAGATAATAACAAAATCTTGGTCGCAAACGAAGGGAGACGGTTATGAGAAAATCTGCTCAGGCAACGTTTTTGGGACTGTCCGCAGTGCTGATACTGATCACCGCTGCATTTGCCGCTGTACCTCAGACCATCAACTATCAGGGCTACCTGAAGGGGAGCAGCGGAGCTCCGGTCAATAGCGCAACCAACATGGTTTTCTCGCTCTACAGCACAACCAGCGGCGTCAGGCCGGTATGGGGCAGCGGCACCGTGAGCATAACACCGGTCAACGGCATTTACAGCGTTGAGCTGGGCAAGAGTCCGCAGCCGGCACTTGGCATAGCCTTCAACCGGCCATACTGGTTGGGGGTAACAGCCGGAACCGACCCGGAAATGCGCCCGCTTCAGCCGCTGACCAGCGTTCCGTACGCATTGCATGCCGTTGAATCTGAAACAGTGCCTGACGGCAGCGTAACCGCGGCCAAACTTGCCGACAGCTCCGTATCCGCCGTCAAACTGGCGGACGGCAGCGTAACGGCAGCCAAGCTAGACACAGCCTATGTGAAAAAGACCGGCGACTCCATGAGCGGGTCACTGGCCCTTCCTGTCAACGGACTCGCCGTAGGCACGAACCAACTTGTGGTGAACAACGGTAATGTCGGCATCGGCACTGCGACTCCCGCCACCAGACTCTCGGTTGCCTCAGCTTCCGGCTACCTGGGAGACTTCAGCGGCGGAACCTGGTGGGGTATCCTGCGCTTTCTGGAGGGTACGACCCACAGGGCTTATCTTGGGTATGGAGATTCGGGGGGATTCTTGCTGAATTCACTGGTTGATTCCACTGGTCTATATGCACTGACCGGCGGTTTGCACCTGACGGCAAATGTTGATGCCACCAGGGGAATCACCGTTACCCCGACCGGCAACATCGGCATCGGCACAACGGCCCCGGCAGCAAGAATTCATCTGAAGGGGGGCAGCTATCCCGACTCCTTCATGTTCCTGGACACTTCAGCGGCAGCCCAGGATTCGGGTTTGCGCTTCCTAGAGAACGGAACGACAAAATCACAACTTTACTGGTCGGCTGCCAACCAGACACTGCGACTGCTTGGAAGCGGGGCTTCGGGTCTTGACATAACTTCAACCGGCAGTATCGGGATCGGGACAGCAACACCATCGGCCAAGCTCTCGGTATCCACCACCGGCGGATTCATAAGCGACTTTGCCAGCACCAGCACCTGGGGTATCCTGCGTTTTCTCGAAGGCGCGACCACACGCACCTATCTTGGTTATGGAGATACTGGAGGATTTTTAACAAATTCAACGGCTGACTCTTCCGGTCTCCGTGCCGTGACCGGCTCCCTGCACCTGACGGCAAATAGCGATGCCACAAAGGGCATCACCATCACGTCTGCCGGTAACGCCGGCATGGGCACGACAACTCCAGCAGCGCGGTTTCACCTGAAAGGCAGCAGCTATCCTGATTCGTTCATTTTCCTGGACACAACGGCAGCAGCCCAGGACTCCGGTCTCCGTTTTCTCGAAAATGGCGTGACAAAGTCACACCTGTTCTGGCTGGCTTCAGCACAAACACTGGCATTGCGGGGAAGCAGCTATCTGGGCCTGGACATAGCTGCTAATGGCAATGTAGGTGTCGGCACCACGGCTCCTGCTGAAAAGATGCATGTCTGGGGAGATTTCCTCAGGGTTGAAGGCGGTGGCGGCGAAAAGGCCTACATTGGCGGTGACGGCGCCGGCGGCGATGTACAGATCGGAAGCATGAATGCCGGCATTACAAACGTCGCCATGTACAACACCGCCACAAACACCTATATGTCTGTCTATCTGAAGAACGTCCATGTCATGGGCGGCGCCGACCTGGCGGAACCATTCAACTCCGCGGATGCCAACAAACTGGAACCGGGCATGGTGGTGACCATCGATGCAGAGAATCCGGGCCAGCTGGTCCTGGCGGAAGCAGCCTATGACAAGAAAGTGGCCGGAATTGTCAGCGGGGCCAACGGTATCAGCGCGGGCATGACCATGTCCCAGGAAGGAACCCCGGCAAGCGGATCCGTTCCGGTGGCACTCACCGGGCGTGTCTATGCCTGGGCTGACGCATCCCATGGAGCAATCACTCCCGGAGATCTCCTCACCACTTCGGATACGCCGGGCCACGCAATGAAGGTCACAGACCATGGCAAGGCACAGGGAGCGATCATCGGCAAAGCCATGTCAAAGCTATCCGAAGGCAAAGGTCTGGTACTTGTGCTGGTTACCCTTCAGTAGGACATATATCAATTCCGGTTTTTTATGTTACGTCTACTACCGGACAAGGGAGGACAAGCAACCATGAATCCTTTACGCAAATTTTACCTACCCATCTTGCTATTCATAATATCGCTGAGCCTTACCACTCCGGCATTTGCCCAGGTTCCACTCCGCATTTCAATCAAATTCATCCTGGATGCATCCGGCAATCGGCCGGCGACAGGCAACCTGAACACCGACGCCGAGATAAATACCGAATTTACCTCCGCCATCAATATCCTGGCCAGGGCCTATACCGAATTTTCTGTCGACCGAATAGAGTTTGTGGACCTTTCCGGCTTGAGCCAGTGGTACTCCACTTCCGCGGCTACCACCACCGGGCGTGACCAGTTGCGCACCGCCGCCATTGCCGCCCCGGCCACCTATCACTGGCGAACGGACGCCATCAACATATACAT
>JACRCG010000147.1 GCA_016219145.1 Deltaproteobacteria bacterium
ACGCCAGGATCGCAAAAGTTATGAGGTTTCACTGAAGGAGTTACAGGCGAACGCATCGCGTTTGCAGTCAATGATGGAGAGGCTTGATGCATTGAGCCGCCGCAAATTGTCATCCCGCCACGAAAAACCCGGCAGCAAACTGAAACCGCTGGCTGAATTGCCGCCTGTTCCGGATCGGGGTTTTGCTTCCCAGAAAGGGCGCATGTCACTACCGGTCAGGGGCACGATCCTTGAATCGTTCGGCAAGCACAAACATCCGGAATTCAACTCGTACACCTTCAGCAAGGGCTTGTCCATATCGGCCGGTTCCGGTGCGGATATCAGATCCATATACGAGGGCAGCGTCATTTTTGCCGATTACTTCAAGGGTTTTGGCAATATGATCATCGTGGATCATGGCGGAGGGTATTTCAGCCTCTATGCTCATGCTTCGCGTCTTGCAAAAAAAGTCGGCGCCAATGTTTCGCGTAACGAGACGATCGCCAGCGTCGGCGACGTAGATTCAACCAAGGGACCGATTCTTTATTTTGAAATACGCCATCAGGGACGGCCGGTTGACCCGGTCGGATGGGTTCGCTGACAAATTTTCAGAAACATACACATACCCGGAGGAAGAAAAATGAGTGCACCTGGCAGTAAAAAAACAAAAGTGATCGCCGGTTTTGCAATGATCGTGGCCGTGCTGGTGGCGTTTATCGCAATCAGTTCGCAACGGCACTGTTCGGCGGAAGGAAAGGGGAGCGACTATGAATCGATAGAGCTCTTTACCGACGTGATGGCGATAGTCAAAAAGAGCTATGTCGAAGAGGTCGATACCAAGAAGCTGATCTATGGCGCTATCAACGGCATGCTGTCTTCGCTTGATCCGCACAGTTCTTTCATGCCTCCCGATACCTACAAGGAAATGAAGATCGATACCAAAGGCGCTTTTGGCGGTCTTGGGATAGAAATATCCATCAAGGACGGCGTTCTGACCGTAATCTCACCGATCGAGGACACTCCTGCTTTCAAGGCCGGCATCAAGTCTGGCGACCAGATTCTGAAAATTGACGAAAAGTTCACCAAGGATCTGAACATCAATGATGCGGTCAAACGCATGCGTGGATTGAAGGGTACAAAAGTTGTCCTGACAATCATGCGCGAGGGTTTTGACAAACCGAAAGAGTTTCCGCTGGTACGCGATATCATTCAGGTGAAAAGTGTTCGCTCGGCCATGATGGACGGTGGCTACGGTTATGTGCGTATCGCCCAGTTCCAGGAAAAGACCGATGAAGACCTGGGAAAGGCGCTCAAGGCCCTGAAGGAGCAGAATAAGGGAGAACTTAAAGGTTTGGTTCTCGACATGCGCAACGATCCTGGCGGGCTTCTGGATCAGGCTGTCAGGGTGGCCGACCACTTTGTTCCCGAAGGGCAGATGATCGTCTACACAGAAGGGCGTGAGAAAGATTCCAAGATGCAGTTTACCGCCAAGAAAGGTGGCAAGGAGTCGGCTTACCCGATCGTAGTGCTGATCAACGGCGGTAGTGCCAGTGCCTCCGAAATTGTTGCCGGCGCCCTGCAGGACCATAAACGGGCTATCGTCATGGGTACCCAGAGTTTTGGCAAGGGTTCGGTTCAAACCATCATCCCGCTTTCCGATGATTCCGGTCTGCGGCTGACCACCGCCCGCTATTTTACTCCCAAGGGGCGTTCGATCCAGGCCAAGGGGATTACACCGGACATTGTTGTCGAAAGGGTTGAGCTTCCCAAGGAATCCGCCGCTAAAAAAGACAGCATGCACCTGCGCGAGAAGGACCTGGAGAATCATTTTGAGAGTGAGGGCAAGCCTGGAGATGCGGGTGATGGCAAAGACGTGAAGAAAGAAGAAAAAAAGGAAGAGAAGAAAGATGAACGGACCCAACGCCTCGAAGAGAACCTGAAAAACGATTATCAGGCGATGCGTGCTCTCGACCTGCTCAAGGGATGGGACCTGATCAAGTCGATGGGAAGTGACAAGTAGATCCGGGTCATTGCGGGGTATCATAATGAAATTGTTGAACATGCTTGTTGCCGTTTTGCTTCTCTGCACTCTTGCCGGTGTGGTTGAAGCCGATGCGGCCGCGAAAATCACAGTTACGCAGACTGCGGAAGGGGTCTACTCGGTCTCGGTTGCCAATGTTGCCAAGGCTTCGGCGTTGGACTTTACCATTACTTATGATGCTGCGGTGTTGAGCAACCCGGTGATTTCCAACGGTCCGTTTGCCGGCAGATTCGGCGCAATGCAGGTGCCGCACAATGATGCAACGCGCGGAACATTAAGGGTGGCGTACCTTGTTACCGCCAAGGATGTTTTTTTTGAGGGAGATGGATTGCTAGCCACGGTTACATTCTCCAAGACCGGAACGGTGACGCCGAAGTTGCTGGAACTGAAATCTGAAGTGATTTCTGATGCCGGCATCCCGGTAGCGGTTGAGTCGGTAGTCACCCCCCTGCCCGGAACCACAGTCAGGACAACCACTGGCGGAGGCGATACTGCCGATAACACCGGCAACAATAACAATAACCCGAATCCGGTCAACCCGAATCCCGGCAACATGGGCGGCCTGCCTGGCGTACCCGCCACGACCTCGAGTACAGCCTCCTCAACGACATCTGCCGCTGTTACCTATCAAAACCCTATTTCAGGGGTTGTCCAGGATAGCAGCTCCAGGGGGCCGGACAGCAGAAAGGAATCTTCACAGGAGCCGTCCCATCAGCAGGAACAGCCGGGAGGGACAGCGGTACAGGATGGTGTTGCTTCTGTTGCTGCGGATACTGCAAAGAAGCCGGTCGCAAAAAAACAGCCGGAACCCCAGTCAGTAAATCTGCAGTCTCTGGAAAGTGTCGCGGAGCGCTTCAGGTATTACAAGGGACCCCGGACATTGAAGGGGTTGTCGGAGCTGTTTGATGCTGCCAGATACAAAGCCGCCGGAGTTGAGCAGATTCCCGCAATAGCCGTTTCCGACGGCAAAAAAGTTGTCACGGTCAGGATCGCGCTCCCGGTCGGCTCGGCCGTACCCGGCTTTGCGTTGAAAGGGGCCAACCTGAAGGGGCTGAGGAGCTTGTCCGACAGGTTGATGGAGCTGGACGCGCTGCCGCAGAAAGGCAAGCTGGATGTGCGCATGTCGATAGAGATACAGAAAACAGTTGCGGAAATCCCCCTGCTAGTGGTTCCTCCTGTTTCGGGCGGAATTGCGGGGCAGTCGGATCAGGATCTGGAAAAACTGCTCGCAAAAGCCGATGCCCGCAACAAAACGCTCCTTTACGACCTGAATGCGGATGGAAAACAGGATTACCTGGACGACTATATCCTGGTTGCTCACTGGTTGCTGAAACAGCAGGTCGAAAAGAAAATCCCGGCTGCAAAAACTGCCGTTCCCCGCTGATCGTGGCAAAATCCAATAAAAACAGGTTCACCCAAAAGAAATCAGGTTCCAGTATCGCCACTTTGGTGGTACTGGCGCTGGTCCTGGTGGCGGCCGGAAGTTTCTGGCTCTTCTCAAGCTCCAGGAAATCGGTTCCCAAGCCGGAGAGCCGTGTTCTGCCGCCAACAGAGACCGCTGCCCCGGTATCGCCATTCATTAATGTCACCGCCGTACCTGCGCCCCGGGTGGAGAAGCCGGTGCACAAGACTCCCGGTGCCTATCCGGAAACCACTGCGCCGCAGGAAGAGTTGCAGCCACGTCAACAGTCTGCTGGCGGGACGGCGCTTCTGGCAATCGTCATCGACGATATGGGCAGCAGCATGTCCGAAGCGCGTTCCCTGGCCGCGATCGGTGTGCCGCTGACGTTTTCGGTTATTCCTGGGTTGCAGCGCTATCGTGAGGTCGCTTCTTTTGCCGCATCCTCCGGCATAGAAACGATGATACACATGCCGATGCAGTCCAAGGAATGGCCTGGCAGGCGTCTGGAGTCGAACGGGCTGCTGGTTTCGATGGGAGACGATGAGTTGAGGGAAAGGGTAGCCGGCTATATGCGTGACCTCCCCGGGGCGGTCGGAGCCAATAATCACACCGGATCCGAGTTTACCGAGCATGTCGATAAAATGCGGAGTGTGCTGGAGGCTCTGAAGGAGAAGGGGCTGTTCTTCGTTGACAGCGTGACTACTCCGCAGACAGTTGGCATAAGGTTGTCGCGTGAGATCGGTGTCAAGTCGGGACGCAGGAACGTGTTTCTGGACAATGAGCAGGAGCGCGGCTACATTCTTGGGCAACTCGACCAGGCGGTCAGGCAGGCGAAAAAAAACGGTGCCGCAATCGCAATCTGCCACCCTCACAAGGCAACCATTTCCGCGCTTGCTTCGGCGTTGCCAGGACTTGCCGGCCAGGGCGTCACTCTGACCACGGCTTCAAAGCTTGTCAGGTGATCTCCAGGTCTCTGGAAATACTCTGTTGTACTTTCTGGATTATCTTGTAGTAATCTTCATGCAGAACCGCTTCCGGATTGGCCGGGTCAACCGGGTAGACCGATAGCCACCCCCCCTGGCGCAATTTCCCCTCAAAACCGGACAAGGCTTCATTCAACAGCAGGTACAGCCTGTCATGCACACCATCGAACTCACCCGAGTCAAAACCGGGCATCTCAATGTCTTTCCGGAGCAGTTGCTCTCCGCCCATGCTGAACTGGCGGTAATCTAGCCTGTTTTCGGAGCCTTCCAAGCGTGGCGCCAGCAGCGACACCACCCTTCCGGCATTGTTGGCAACCGCCATTCTGGCGGCGGTGTAGGCGTCCGACCTGCTGGTCAAGCCGTAGAGCGTGGAGCAGAGCATGTCGCTGACGCAGTCGCCATGCAGAAAGCCGCGCGCGGCACGATCGGATGTCTCGTAATAGAAGCTGCGTCCCTCCGGTTTTTCAGAAAGAAGAGAGCCGCATATATGACAGCGCTCGGCCAGTCCTTCCAGTCGCGCCAGATATGATTCCTTTTTGCGTGATTCCTTTTCAAGCAGCCACTTGTGATACAGGCAGGACCTGGTTTCCTCTGTCGTATCAACACTCCTTAGAATGTCCCGGGTTATCTCCATAAACTGGCTGTGCACTTCGGTACCGCGGGCGTGGGTCAGGATCGGATAGATCTTGCCGTCCGGGTTGGTGTTGAGGCTTTCCACCTTGGGGCTTTTTGAAATGTAGGAATCAAGGCAGCGATATCCCCGGTTGACCGCGAAGGCGCGCAAGAGGGTCTTCTGGTCCTTGAAGATGCCTTCGAACTTGATGCGCGAGTCGATCAGGCAGGGGAGCAGCGCCAGGGATTTCTTGTCGATGCCGCGCTGGTCGAACAGGGCAAAGATATTCTTGCAGTTTTCCAGGCTGGGCATGTCCTTGACCGGTATCAGCACCCTGTC
>JACRCG010000148.1 GCA_016219145.1 Deltaproteobacteria bacterium
GGCTTTATTGGAATTACGAACATGAGGTATTATTCGTCATCTACAAGTGCTCTCGGATCTTATGTTTCTAACTGGTCTATAGGTTTTGATTATATGGATTTTATTCCGGGCTCCAGCAGTTCAGTCTGGCCCGTCCGCGGCGGCAATGTAAAAACTAACGGTTCTTGCGGCACAAACAACAACGCGATCATTTCAGCAAAACCAATAACCAATCTCTGCTCTGCCGGTACCGCAACGGCAGTAACCGGCAACGGCCCCTGGAGCTGGAATTGTACCGGCAGCGTTGGCGGCAGCGATGCCTCATGCAGTGCACAGCTTGCCGACATCACCCCTCCAATTATCTCAAACCTCGCTGCTCGTGGTATAACCGACACCTCCGCCATTATCACCTGGACAACCAGCGAACCGGCCAAAGGAAGTGTCTTCTATGGCATTGCAGCCCCTTCAACCGAACTTAAAGAAGCTGGTTTCGTCAACGCACATTCCATAATGCTTTCCGGCCTTTCCGCCAACAGCGACTACGGCGTCAAAGTAACCGCTGCCGATGCAGCTGCCAACACATCCGAAAGCGCCATCATCACCTTTCGCACCGCTGTCTCGGCAACCACCCCGCCGGTTATCCTGGAAGGCCCGACAGTCAGCTCAATCAGCGACACCACCGCCGTTATCACCTGGAAAACGGATATCCCCTCAACCGGCACACTCTCCTACGGTATCGGCAACACCGGCCAGACCAGGCAGGATCTGACACTGGCAGTCAACCACAGCGTCACACTTGCCCAACTGCTGCCACAGAGCAGCTACACACTGGTGCTGCTGGTCAGTAACGCAAACGGCAACAACTCCCTTCCGAGCCGTGCTATCACCTTTACCACCAAAGCGGCCCCCGACAACAAGGCTCCGATCATCACCCAAGGGCCAATGGCGCTTGGTATCAGCGACAGCGCCGCCACCATCAGCTGGATGACCGATGAACCATCCACCAGCACTGTTACCTTGAAAAGCGGCAACACAACAAAAACATACGATGACCTCACACCGGTGGTGCTGCATAACATCCGGGTCACCGGCCTGAGCGCATCCACCCAATACAGCTATACCGTATCGTCCACCGACCGCTTTAACAACGGCCCGACCATCAGTGCGCAAAAGAGCTTCTTCACCATCCAGACACCCGACACCACCCCGCCGCGCATCATCTCCGGCCCCAGCGCCCAGTTCATCAGCGAGAAACAGGCCAGCATCCTGTGGGAGAGCGACGAGAAATCCGACAGTCAGGTTGAATACGGCAGCGACCGGAACAACCTTGACAAAAGCGCGTATGACAACGATCTGCTCATACGGCACAGTTTGCAGCTGAATAACCTGACAAAGAGTACAAAATACTACTATCGCATTCGCACTCGCGATGCGGTCGGCAATGAAACGGTCACCGAAATACGGAATTTCACCACCAAGGATGCCAACATAATTGAAAAGCTGCAGTTTGTGGATGGCCCTAAAATAGAATTCAAAGACAATTCCAAAGCTGTTTTATCTTGGAAGACCAACAAACCGGCCGACACCTGGTTTGCATTTGGTGAGAAAGAGTCGGATTTGTTCGATGTACAGGCTCATGGCGGCGAGAACGCCAGCGGGACCGAACACAGACACCATTTACCGGATCTTAAATCATCCACGGCATACATCATCAGATGCACATCCCATGATCGGGATGGCCAGACTGTCTCTGCCTACATCACGGAGAACAAAACCAGCGCCACCAGCGGGATCAGGACTGCGGCAAAAACCAGCGCCAAATCCGTCTCTCTTGCAGCTGGCGCTCCGATAGCCCTGACGACCGATGCACTCCCGGACACAACTCTGCCGGTTATAACTGCCGGTCCGACGGTGACATCTGCTTCCAACACAAGCGCCACCATCCAGTGGACCACCAACAAAATTGCCGACTCGCAGGTATCCTGCACCTCGGCCACCCAGACGATCCCGCTGGTATTCAGTGAAATCAACCAGGTGTCTGAGCATGCCATGGTACTTACCAACCTGACGGCCGACATTGTCTATACCTGCCAGGTTACATCCAGCGACCCAGCCGGTAACACTCAGAGCAGCGGCAGTTTCAGTGTGACAACAACGGCACTGCCCGACAACTCCCTGCCCACCGTTACCGCAACACCGACCATGACTCTGCTTGGCAACGGCACGGCCGCCATCAGCTGGAACACCAGCAAGGCCGCCTCAAGCCTGATCAAATACGGTGCTGATGCAGCCGCTTTGAACGATACTGTTTCCAGCTTCGGAGTGGGAACGAATCACACCATGACGCTAACGAACCTGACGATCGGCACTATTTACAGCTATGTGATCGAAGCGATGGATCCATCCGGTAATACCGGTATCAGTACGCCGCAGATGATCTCGCTGAAAACCGGGGACTGCGACAACACCGGCAGCGTCAACATCTCTGAGGTTCAGAGCGCAATCAACATGTTTCTGGGGTTGAAACAGCCGGCCGTCTGTGTGGATTACGATGCAGCCGGGAATGTCAGCATCTCCAAGGTGCAGAAGGCGATTAACAGCTTTTTGGGGTTGTAATCATCCCGCTTTTCCGGCTTGTATTGCGCTTTGTCATGTCCGGGTGAGAGTCGGTCTTAGCCCTTTTTTTGTTTGTCTTGACGGACGGCCCATGCTGTATTACTCTAAAACGACCAAAGCTGTCTTATTATACCGTGGAGGGGATAATGACTCGAATCGCTTTTGGAACATCCGGTTGGCGCGGTATCCTGTGTGAGGATTTCACTTTCGACAACGTCAGGGTGGTCATACAGGCCATTGCCGATAATATCAGGGCGGCCGGCGAACAGGACAAAGGTGTGGTGATCGGCTGTGATACCCGTTTCATGGGGCGTCGATTCACCGAAGAGGCCGCCCGTGTGCTGGCCGGTTCCGGCATCAAAGCATATTTGTGTGAGCGGGACACCCCCACCCCGGTTATCTCGTACGAGATCATCCGCAGGAAGGCAGCAGGCGGCATCAACTTTACTGCCAGCCACAACCCGCCGGAATACAACGGCATCAAGTTTTCTCCGTCATGGGGAGGTCCGGCGCTTCCGGAAACCACCGGTGATATCGAGCGGCGCGCCAACGAGATGCTGGGCGAGGTCTGCTACCGGGAGCTTTCTCTGGCAGAGGCAAAGAAAAAGGGGCTGCTGGAAGATATTGATCCTCGTGCCGGATACCTGAAAGAGCTTGAGCAGAAGGTCGATTTTGATGTTATCGGCCGCCTCGGCAAGCTGGCTCTGAACCCGCTCTACGGAACTGGACGCGGCTATCTGGACGAACCGCTCCGTTCGCGCGGCATCCCCCATGTCATCATCAACGACCGTCCCGACCCCTATTTCGGCGGGCATCCGCCCGAGCCCTCCGAGGCGCATATCCCCGATTTCATCGCGTTGGTCAAAAGTGACCCCGACATAAAACTGGGTCTTTCAACTGACGGCGACGCCGACCGTTTCGGTATTCTGGATGCTGACGGCAGTTATATCGAGCCCAACTATATCATTGCCCTGCTGCTGGACTATCTGATCCGGGTCAGAAAGCTGGAGGGGGGCGTGGCGCGCAGTGTGGCGACCTCGCACCTGATTGATGCCGTGGCAAAAAAACATGGCGTCCCTGTCTACGAAACACCGGTCGGTTTCAAGTATATCGGCGAGCTGATCTGTCAGGACAAGCTGGTTATCGGCGGTGAAGAGAGCGCCGGTCTGACGATCAAGGGGCATGTGCCGGAGAAAGACGGTATTCTGGCCTGCTTCCTGGTGGCCGAGATGGTGGCCCGCGAAGGCAAAAGTGTCCGCGAACTGCTGGAGCGTTTATATGGCGAGGTGGGGCGTTTTGTGACCCGCCGCGATAACCTCAAGCTGTCTCCGGAACTGGAAGTGGCCTACAAAACCAGGATTAATGCCGTGCCGGTCGAAGTTGCCGGAGCGAAAGTCAAGGATGTCATCAGGATTGATGGCACCAAGCTATTGCTGGATGACGGCAGCTGGATGCTGTTCAGGAAATCAGGAACAGAGCCGGTTGTGCGGCTGTACGGCGAGGCCTGTAACGAAGGACGTCTGGCGGAAGTGATGGAAGCCGGGCGGAAGTTCATACTAAATTAAACGATAATCCGGAGGAATCGAATCATGTGGGACTATACACCAATCGTAAGAGATCATTTTCTGAACCCGCGCAATGTGGGTGACATCCCTGATGCAGATGCTGTCGGCGAGGTCGGCAGCCTGGCCTGCGGCGATGCGCTCAAACTCTATATCAAGCTGGATGAGAACAAGGACAAGATCGTAGACGCCAAGTTCCAGACCTTCGGCTGCGCCAGTGCCATCGCCTCTTCCTCGGCCTTGACCGAGATGGTCAAGGGGAAAAACCTTGACGAAGCCCTGGCGATCAGCAATCAGGATATTGCCGATTTTCTTGGTGGCTTGCCGGAAGAGAAGATGCACTGCTCGGTGATGGGGCAGGAGGCGCTGGAGGTGGCCATATTCAAATATCGAGGACTCGATATTCCGGAGCATGACAGCGAGCATGATCATGGGCATGCCTATCCGGATCACGAAGGCGAAGTTGTCTGCAAATGTTTCGGGATTACCGATACATTCCTCAAAAAGGTTATCGAGACCAATCGTCTGACGACAGCTGAACAGGTTACGCATTTTACCAAGGCCGGTGGCGCCTGCGGCGGATGTATTCCAAAAATCCAGGAACTGATCGCCCAGGTACTGGGGAGCGAGGATCTTCAACCTCGCAAACGACCGGAAAAACTCTCCAACATGAAGAAGATGCAGCTGATCCAGGAGGTGCTGGAACGCGACATCCGGCCTCTGTTGTGGGCTGACGGCGGTGATCTGGAGCTGATCGATATTGACGGTTCCAATGTTCAGGTGGCTTTCCGCAAAGCCTGCGCCGGCTGCGCCTCGTCCGGCAACACCGCCCGCATGGTGGAAGCAAAGCTGCGCGACCTGGTAGCCGAGGATATCGTGGTGGAGGAGGTTTCTCAATGAAAGAGATCTATCTCGACAACAACGCCACCACCAAGGTCGATGAAGCGGTCTTTGAAGAGATGCGCCCATATTTCTGTGAACTGTACGGCAATCCCAGTTCGATGCATTTCTTCGGAGGCCAGGTGCAGGGCAAGACCGCCGAGGCAAGAAGCCGTGTTGCGGCGCTTTTGGGGGCTTCGCCGGAGGAGATCATTTTCACCGCCTGCGGAACAGAGAGCGACAACGCCGCTATCCGCTCGGCGCTGGAGGTGTTCCCCGAACGCCGTCATATCATAACTTCCCGAGTCGAACATCCGGCGGTCCTGACGCAGTGCCGTAATCTGTCCCAGAAGGGCTATCGGGTGACCGAGATCGGTGTGGATGGCGCCGGACGTCTGGACATGGACGAGCTTAAGGCCGCTGTTGACAGCGACACCGCTATCGTATCGCTGATGTGGGCCAACAACGAAACCGGCGTGATCTTTCCGGTCGAGGAGGCGGCAGCGATTGCCAAAGCAAAAGGCGCCCTGTTCCACAGTGATGCGGTTCAGGCCATCGGCAAGATTCCGATCAATATGGCCGCTTCCAGCATAGATATGCTCTCGCTCTCCGGCCACAAACTGCACGCCCCCAAGGGGATCGGCGTTCTCTATCTTCGTCGTGGCACACCGTTCCGTCCGTTTATGGTTGGTGGGCATCAGGAGAAGAGCCGACGGGCCGGCACTGAAAACGCCGCCGCCATCATCGCTCTGGGAAAGGCCTGTGAGCTGGCCGGTCAGCACATGCATGCGGAAAATACGGTGGTCAAGGCCCAGCGCGACCGTCTGCAGGACGCCTTGATGGCGGCTATTCCGAATGCACGCATCAACGGCGGCGGGGCCGAGCGTCTGCCAAACACGACCTCGATCGCATTTGAATATGTCGAAGGTGAAGCGATTCTGCTGCTGCTCTCAGAGATGGGTATCTGCGCTTCCTCAGGCAGCGCCTGCACCTCCGGTTCGCTGGAGCCTTCGCACGTTCTGCGGGCCATGGGTGTGCCCTTCACCTGCGCCCACGGTTCGATCCGCTTTTCGCTGTCGCGCTACACCACCGACGCCGAGATTGACACCGTCATCCGCGAAATGCCCCCGATCATCGCCCGCCTGAGGCAGATGTCCCCCTTTGGCAGAGAGCATTTGAAAGGGAAGTAGTGAATTAATGGTTTCTTTGTCACGCAAATAAAGGCGGCCCGTTGGTCGCCTTTTGTGTTTTTGTTTTTTGGCAGGCTGGTGGAGTGGAATGATCAATCTGTCCCGGTTTTCTGGGAGTACAAAATCCCTTTTGTTACCTGGCCAAACCGTGATATTACAAGCCATACCGGGGGCACAGATGATGGGACATTCTTCTTTGATGAAAACAAACCGTGATGAGCAGCGTGACGAGATCATGAGAAAGACACCGGGGGAACGTGTGCTGGTGGCGCTTGAACTCTCGGACGCCTGCGCGCTGCTCAATAATGCTGCCAGAAAGTCCCTGGAGGAAAAACGTGCTGCTGCAAAGGCTTAGCCAGGCTTTGGATGTGTTGACAGCCCTTCGCGATGAAGGCCGTATCAGCGGCTTTGCGCTCATAGGCGGGCTTGCCGTGTCTGCCTGGAGCCCGCCCCGCGCCACCATGGATGTTGACCTGCTTGTTCTTGTTGCGTCGGAAAACTTGAATCATCTTGTGAAAGCGCTCTGCGAGGCGGGAATAAACGCAGAACTGCGTCGCGGCGGAGTTGATGATCCTGTCCCATGCCTGATTCGCGCCGATTTTCTTGATATTATCGTCGCCACGAAAAAATACGAGGCTGAGGCCATTGAGCAGAGCATTGTCGTAAAAATTGCCGGGATGGATATTCCGGTCGCATCTCCCGAATATCTCATTATACTCAAGCTCAAGGCGGGTGGACCGCGAGACCTTCTGGATGTCCAAGAGCTTCTGGCCTCCAATCTTGTTGATCGCACACTGCTTGCTGAGCTTGCAGCCAGCTATCGGGTTGAGCTCAGCCGGTGTAGCTAATCTCCCGCATTTAACATCTCAAGGAGGTTATCTGCGGAACCAACCGCAACGAGCTCACCACGTCGCGTGGCCTTCATTGCCTCAATAGTTTCGGAATGAGGAACGAGTGGTTCAAAGGGCAATACCTTTTCTGTTGCAATCCGCATCATCATCATACGAAAAGCATCAGAAGAGGTAAGACCGATACAGGCAAGTACTGCCTCGGCCTCAATCTTAATATTTTCGTCAATCCTCGCACGAACAACAGAGTTCTGTGTTGCCATAATATTTTTCTCCTTTGAGCTACATTGTAGCCCAAGGCAGGTTTGGAGTCAAATATGAAGTGAGGATGTCCAACTCATCTCGATGCATTGTCAAAAAAGAAAGGAAACAAGCCATGGCACGTCCATTTAGAGGGTGGGTATGAATTGAACATGACCATTCGTAGCGCCCCGAATCCGGCCCTCGTTTTCTGTCTTCCACCGTTCTCTTGACCATAACTCATCGCCATAGTAATCTTCACGCTTGTTTTCTTACATCTCTTCAGGAGTCTCCCATGTCGCTTCAACCCTACGCGGTTATTTTTCCGGAAAATGACGAACCGGTCGTTACTCTACAGCTTGATCACAAAATCGGTAAAATCCCTAAGGGAGCTTACGGTTTTATTGAATTCTACTGCACAGACAAAGGTTGTGACTGCCGCCGGACAACCCTGTTTGTGCTCAATGAGAAGATGCAGGAAAAGGCGGTCATCAGCATTGGGTTTGATCCGGATGATGACATGGCCGGTCCTTTTCTGGATGATTTCCACAAACAGTCCCCATATGCTGGAGAGCTGCTCGATATTTTTGTAGAGATGATCAATGACGACCTCGAATTTATTGAGACATTGCATCGTCATTATCGCGACGTTCGCACCAAGGTTGAAGGCAAAAAATACCGAGGCAAAGCGTTTCCCAAGCCGGGTACTTATACTCGCTACGCAGTCGAGCCGCCCGAATTACCGGGAGGTTTCATGGAAATCATGAAAGCGATGGGAGCGGCTGGTATCGATGATGTTTCACCTATAAAGCGCAATAAAAAAACTTCCGCATCGGTTTGCGGCATCCGCACTTTTGCCGAGCGCTATTACGCTGAACGCAGCCAGTCACGTTTTGATAATCACCACATCATGCAGGATGAACTGCGGCGCTACATTCTCGACCACGATACCTTTGCCCTTGAAACTGCCGCACTGCTGGTGGATTTATGCAACGCCTCATCACAAGATGACGACCGGATCAATGCCGCACTACGGATGCTGTTCGATATTCTTGAAATTCTGAGGATTGAGCTGGAGCGGGGCCGCCCGGGGAGTGCGGAGCGGATGTCACGTCTACAGAGCACCCTGGCACAAAAAATTTACGTGGAGTGTGGCGATGCCGAGTTGTGTGCAGCTATGTCCCATGTGTTTCTGCAAAGCCGGGTAGAACTGCTACAGGTGCTGCATGACGCTAACAGCCAAAGGATGCTGCTGGATGCCCACCACGCCGGACTGCGGGATCTGCCTCCGGAAGAGATTTTGGCAGGACTGTTTAAAAGCATTGAAGATATGGGTGCTGATTCTCCGTTTGAAACTTTGGAAAATCTGCTACAGCTGCTGGCGCTGGGTGATCCGGAGATGCAGACCGCGATGTTCGGTGAAATGCTACAGGCTGACAGCAAGCTGGTTCGTGATGCCGCCGCGTTGATGATCCTTCACCCTGTGTCAGAGGTACGACTGGGAGTGTCAGGTCTGTTGTCAGCGGATTCGTCGAAGATTTCCCCGGAAACAATGCGCCGTCTGATTATCACCCGCAACTGGTTTTCTGCGGATATCCGCAAAAACGTTGACATGGCTGTCACCAATGCCCGCCGCGCCCGTGTCGAGTGCGCCCCGTTGCCCAAAAGCCTGACAGCCGTAGTCTACGCATCCCCGGTAGACGGCGCTTTTGCTCAGTCATTTCAGGTAATAGTGCCTGACGGAAAAGGACATATCAGCTGCTCGGTTCTGCTCAAAAAGGGAGTAGGAGTAGCCGACGCTTTTGTTATACCGCTGCCGACAAAAAAGGAGCTGAACAACTTTCTGGATATGATGAAACAGGAGGGGGCGTTTATTGAATCATCCATGGAATATCTGGATCAGCGGATCTGCCATGGCCTGGCGGAAGGAGCCGCGCTTGGCAAGGCCCCCATTTTCTGGTTGGCCCATGTTGCCGAACTGCTGGGAAAAGACCAATGGAAGGCGGTGACTTTTGACGCACGTCGCGAGCTAGCCGGAATTCGGACCGAACTGGAACACAAGGCGCCGGAACTGCTTGCGGAAAAATCACGTATAAAGGCGCTGAAAGATTCTGCCGAATGGTGCGAGGATCATCATTTCGCCGACTCGTGGTTTGAGGATGATGCTGAGGTTGACAAGGTGATTGCATCTGTATTCAAGAAAAAACGCAACAAGGCGGATGCCGAATGGTCGGCAGTGCACGCCATTATTGAAAGCATCCTCGAAAAGCGGCGTACTGTCTGGCTCGAACGGTTGGCGCTTAATGCGCTGTGGCTCAAATCATCAAAAAAACCGCCACTCCCATGTCATCAGATGTTTCATCTGGCCGAGGCAGTTGCTAACGCCTCGTTTCCGCTTTCTGATATTCCCTTGATGGAGACGATTGCCATCCAGAGCCTTGGGGCGTATCTGAGCCGCAAGGAAGATGAGTGACGCTGAATAGTTATGATGGCTTGACGGCCGTGTATAAAAGTAATACCTTTATCGAAAAACGTATAACGAGGAATGCCATGTCACACGCGGCAAAAGTATCAACCAAGGGGCAGATTGTTATTCCGGGTCCGATGCGCAAGAGACACCGTCTTGAACCGGGAACTCAGGTTGATGTTTATGAATACGGAAATGTCATCTGCATTGCTCCCCACATCGCTGAACCGATCGACGCCGCCTACGGAATCCTCCCGCCACTCCCTTCTCTGGCTGACGAACTGCTTCTGGATCGCAAGAAAGAAAAATGCCGGTGATGCCGCTTCTGTTCGACAGCTTTGCGCTGCTTCGCTTTCTTCAGAAAGAGAATGGGAGTACCAGGGTGTGCGATCTTCTGAAAATAGCGGCTGAAAAGCAGGTGCCATGCCTGCTGAATGTGATAAACTTTGGCGAGATACTCTACACGACGCAGCGCAGGTTTGGCCCGCAAGCCAGGATGCAGGTTTTTATTGCGGTACAGCAGATGGGGGTCATCATTCTGCCTTGTCCCGATAGTCTGGTATATAAAGCGGCAGAATTGAAGGCCGGCTACGCCATGTCTTATGCCGATGCATTTGCACTGGCTTCTGCCATTGAGCATAATGCCTGTCTTGTGACCGGTGATCCGGAGTTCCGGCAGGTTGAACATTTGATCAAGATAGAATGGGTGTAACAGGCTAATAATTTCCAGCAATACCTTATCACGGAGCGAGTTATGGAGATAAAAATACCTGAAGTCGGTGAGTCGGTGCGCGAGGCGCTGCTGGCCAAGTGGTTCAAAAAAGCCGGTGAAGTAGTGAAAAAGGATGAGCCGCTCTGTGAGATCGAGACCGACAAGATCACGCTCGATCTGAACGCGGATGCAGCCGGTGTGCTGTCCATATCGGTAGCCGAAGGTACTACTGTGGCGGTCGGTACAGTGATCGGCTCGATTGATGAGTTTGAGGCCGTGACGGAAGCTCCGGCAGCTGAATCAGCGCCGCTGCTGGCGGAAAAGCTGTCTGCCCCGGCCTCATCTCCATCGGTGCGGCGTGAGATGAGAGAGCAGGGTATTGCTCCGGATGAGGTTGAAGGCAGCGGAGTCGGTGGCCGCATTACGCTGGATGACCTGTTTGCCCGCATTGAGGAGCGCTCCAAACTTCCACCGGCATCGCGGCCTGCCGCAGTTGTCGAACCACCGGCAACCATGCCTGAACGCAAACCTGTTCCAACGCCCAAACCTGCAAGCGTACCCGCAAGCCCTTTTGCAGAGCCGGTTCAGCAGCTGTCGGTGCATACGGAAGAACCGCCGCACTATTCCTCCGGTCGCGAAGAACGTCGCCCAATGTCACCAATCCGCAAACGGATTGCCGAGCGGCTGGTAGCGGTCCGCCAGCAGACCGCCATGCTGACTACCTTCAATGAGGCCGATCTCTCGCGCATCAAGGCGCTAAAGAACGACCAGGGCGAAGAATATTTCCAGCGACACGGGATAAAGCTGGGCTACATGCCGTTTTTTGTAAGGGCCTGCGTCGAAGCGCTCAAGGAATTTCCGGCTGTCAATGCCAGTATTGATGGTGATGATCTGGTTTTTCACCATTACTACGATATCGGCATCGCCATCGGCGCAGACAAGGGGCTGGTTGTGCCGATTTTGCGCAACGCCGATAAAATGAGGCTGCACGAGGTTGAGCAGGCCATTGCAGGTTTTTCCGCCAAAATCAAGGCTAATCAGCTGGCAATTTCGGATCTGACCGGCGGGACGTTTACAATCAGCAACGGCGGCGTTTACGGCTCTATGCTTTCCACCCCGATTCTGAACCCGCCCCAGAGCGCAGTTCTGGGAATGCACGCCATCCAGGATCGTCCGGTTGTGCGGGACGGGCAGATTGTTATCCGCCCGATGATGTATCTGGCGCTTTCCTACGATCACAGAATTATTGATGGTCGCGAGGCGGTCGGGTTTTTGAAGAAGATCAGGGAGTGTATCGAAGCGCCGGAAGAGCTTTTATTGGACGATTAATTGATCTCTCACCCGCTCACTTCGCTCGCTCAAGCTCACAGAGCACACAGAGAGTTGCAAGACTGCCTAGGCTGTTTCCATCTTGACGAGCTTTGCCATAGAAGCATTTTGTATATAATCATAGGGGGAGAAAACTGATGTCTGATACTCCAACATACGATTTGATCGTTATCGGATCCGGACCGGGTGGTTATGTGGCCGCCATCAGGGCCGCGCAGCTCGGGATGAAGGTTGCCGTGGTCGAGAAACGTGCTACGCTTGGCGGTGTCTGCCTTAACGAAGGGTGCATCCCCAGTAAGGCTTTGCTCGATTCCAGCGAGCTGTTCGCTCTGGCGCGCGACAAATTTGCCCTGCATGGCATCGGCATTGATACTCCTCGTCTGGATCTGGACGCCATGATGCTCCGCAAGGAGGATGTGGTCAAAAAGCTGACGGACGGGATTGCCTATCTCTTCAAGAAGAACGAAATTGAACGGATCCACGGCACTGCTTCACTGTCCGGAAAAAATACTGCCGGGCTACAGCAGGTTGCGGTAACGCTGGCTGTTCCTCCGCCGCTACCGGAAGGGCAGCAGAGCCTTTTGAACCCCCCCACGGCAAATGTAACCTTGTCTGCTCCCAAGGTGATCCTGGCCGCTGGCAGTGAGGCGACCGGGCTGCCGGGCATCCCTTTTGACGGGCAGGTAGTTGTCACGGCGCGCGAGGCGCTGGCATTTGACAAGATTCCGGAACATATGATCGTGTGCGGGGGCGGCTACATAGGCCTTGAGATGGGTTCGGTCTGGCGGCGGCTGGGAGCGCAGGTGACTGTGATGGAGATGCTGCCGCAGATTCTGCCCAATATGGATCGTCAGGCTGCTGACGCTCTCTATCGTTCGCTGCGCAAGCAGGGTATCCAGTTCAAGCTTGGGACTCGCATCACCGGAGTAAGAAAGATCGGCTCCAAGGCGATCGTGCAGTTCAATGCCGGCGCCGGCAGTGAGGAGATAGATTGCGACAAGGTGCTGGTGGCTGTGGGGCGCAGGCCTTTGACTGCCGGATTGGGTCTGGATGATCTTGGGGTGACACTGGACGAGAAGGGCAGGGTGGTTGTGGACGGCAATTATCAGTCAAACATTCCCGGCATTTACGCAATAGGCGATCTGGTGGCCGGTCCGATGCTGGCTCACAAGGCTTCCGAAGAGGCGCTGGCCTGTGTCGAGCGGATGAACGGCAAATCAAGCACAGTAGAGTACGAATATATTCCGGGAGTTGTATATACCTGGCCGGAAGGGGCCTCTGTGGGCGCTACCGAAGAACAGTTGAAAGAAGCCGGTATCCCCTGTCGGAGCGGGCGCTTCAATTTTGCGGCTCTGGGAAGGGCGCGCTGCATGGACGAGACCGAAGGTTTCGTCAAGATCCTTGCTCACATGGAGACAGACCGCATTCTGGGTGTCCACATCGTCGGCCCGAGGGCGTCAGACCTGATAGCCGAGGCGGCTGCGGTAATGAGTTTTGGCGGAACGGCCCGTGATATCGCGCTGATCTGCCATGCTCATCCGACCCTGCCGGAGGCTATTCGTGAGGCGGCGCTCGATGTTCATAAAGAGGCTATACATGCCTGATTACAATTCTAAATCAAAGCGCTATCTTCGTTGGCTCGTCTTCGGCTCCTTAACATACGGCCTTGTATGCCATCGTCGCCTCAATCCTCGCCGCCTTGATTTCATCTTTGATTTATAATTGGAACAAGCACAAATCAGGAGGTATTTTATGCCCAAAAATCTGACCACAAAGATACTTGAAGCACATCTCGTTGAGGGAGAACTGGTTTCAGGAACGGAAATATCCATTAAGATCGATCATACCCTGTTGCAGGATGCCACCGGTACCATGGCCATGCTGGAGTTTGTCGCCATGGGGTTGCCGCGCGTCAAGGTCGACCTGGCGGCGCAGTATATTGACCACAATCTGCTACAGACTGATTACAAAAATGCTGACGATCATGCTTTTCTGACGTCGGCTGCAATGAAGTTCGGAGTACATCTCTCCAGACCGGGCAACGGGATTTCGCATCAGGTACATCTGGAGCGCTTCGGCGCGCCGGGCTTGACTCTGCTGGGAGCCGATTCTCATACTCCGACCGCCGCCGGACTGGCCATGCTGGCCATCGGGGCCGGCGGTCTGGATGTGGCGCTGGCGATGGCCGGACACCCCTTCAATCTGCCATGCCCGCGTGTGATGGGGGTCAAGCTGACCGGCAAGCTACCTGACTGGGTTTCAGGGAAAGATGTGATTCTTGAAATGCTGCGCAGGCACACGGTCAAGGGTGGCGTGGGCAAGGTCATTGAATATTACGGTCCCGGTGTGGCAACGCTTTCAGTGACTGATCGCGCCACTATCGGCAACATGGGAGCCGAGCTGGGTGCCACCTCTTCACTGTTCCCGTCCGATGAGCGTACGCGCGAATTTCTGGTTTCACAGGGGCGGGGTGACTGCTGGAAGCCTCTGGCGGCTGACGATGGGGCGGCCTATGACGAGTATGATGAAATTGATCTCTCCACTCTGGAGCCTTTGATAGCCTGCCCGTCATCCCCGGATAAGGTGGTGCGGGTGTCGGAAGTGGCCGGAACCAAGGTTGATCAGGTCATTGTCGGCAGTTCGGTAAATTCGTCCTACCGTGATTTGATGACAGTCTGCAAGATGGTGGAAGGGAGCCGGATTGCGCCGGGGATCCATTTTCATGTCAATCCCGGCAGCCGTCAGGCGCTTGAAAACGTAGCTCAGGATGACGGTGTACTGATGCTGCTGATGGCTGGGATCAGTATCCACCAGTCCGGCTGTCTGGGGTGCATCGGCATGGGGCAGGCGCCCGGCACAGATCAGGTTTCCCTGCGTACTTTCCCGAGAAACTTTCCCGGTCGAAGCGGCACCAAGGATGACAAGGTCTACCTCTGTTCGCCGGAAACAGCCGCAGCGTCCGGGCTTGCCGGTATTATTACCGACCCGCGATCTATGGGAAAGATCAAATCCTATCCTGCTGTGCAGAATCCGGAAAAGTATCTTCTGGATGATTCCGGCATTGTCTTTCCGCTGGAGGACAGCTCCGGAGTCGAGATCAAAACCGGGCCGAATATCTTGCCTTTCCCCGATTTCGGGGCCTTGCCCGATGTTCTGCAAGCTTCGGTTGTCATCAAGCTGGGTGACAACATTACCACCGATCACATCATGCCGGCCGGCAACAAGGTTCTGCCGCTGCGCAGCAATATCCCGGCCATCAGCGAGCATGTTTTTGAACAGGTTGATGCTGATTTTCCGGCCCGAGCGCTGGCAGCCGGGAACGGCATCGTCATCGGCGGAGAAAACTACGGCCAGGGCTCGTCCCGTGAGCACGCCGCCATAGCGCCGCGTTATCTCGGTATCCGCGCTAAAATTGTCAAAAGCTTTGCCCGAATCCATAAAGCCAATCTGGTCAACTTCGGCATCTTGCCGCTGGTCTTCAAGGATCCGTCTGATATTGATCGGTTTAATCTTGCTGATCAGGTCTTGTTTCCGGATATTCGGCGTATGGTCGAGAGCGGCGCCACTGAAATACCTCTGCTGGTCAATGGACGGGAGATTATCACCCTGCTGGACGTATCTGCCCGGCAACGTCAGGAATTATTGGCTGGCGGAACACTTAATCTGGTCAAAATGAATCAGGATTAAAGGAGTTACAGTTATGCCGAGATCAACGCGTAAAACCAAGATAGTGGCCACTCTGGGGCCGGTCAGTTCGTCGCCTGAAATGGTGCACAGGCTGATGCAGGCTGGTGTGGACATTTTCCGACTCAATTTTTCGCATGGAGAGAACTCTCAAAAACTGGAACTGATCGGAATTATCCGGAAAGTTTCGGAGAAAATCGGTCGCCAGGCCGGTATATTGGCAGATTTACAGGGTCCCAAAATAAGGACTGGCAAGATGGCCGGTGAGGGTATGACTCTTGTGAAAGGGCAGGAGGTGGTTATCACCACTGATGATGTGCTTGGAAGTGAGGGTATTATACCGACCATTTACCGTTCCTTGCCTCACGATGTGGTACCGGGCTCAAGAATCCTGCTGGATGACGGACTGCTGGAATTGAAGGTCGTCGCGGTAGAGGGGGAGCGGGTAGTCTGTCAGGTTGTAGTAGGCGGACTGCTCAAAAACAA
>JACRCG010000149.1 GCA_016219145.1 Deltaproteobacteria bacterium
CCGGCCAGCATCTCAACCGAACGCATTCCGCCGATGCTGGTCTCCATCCTTACCCGCCCGGCCGGAGCTGCCTCGACTACACCGATTACGGCGGCGTCAACACCAAGCGGGTGGCTTCTGATGACGGCCAAAGCCGCATCGGCAGCGTCAGCAGCCACAAAAGCCAGCAGCTTGCCCTCGTTTGCCACGAACAGAGGATCAAGCCCCAGGATAGAACAGACCCCGCGCACAGCCGGCTTGACCGGCAGCGCCTCCTCTCGCAGGGTGATAGACACTCCGGACTGCTGGGCGATCTCCTTGATGGTGGTAGCCACTCCGCCTCTGGTCGGGTCACGCAGGACATGCAGGGCGGTCCCGCAGACGCTGACAATCTGCTCTACCAGTCCGTTCAATGCGGCAGAATCACTGGTTATATCCGTACTGACATCAAGCCCTTCGCGTCCGGCCATGACGGCAATACCGTGATCACCCAACGTTCCGCTGATGATTACGACGTCTCCCGGGCTGGCGTTGGCGCCGTGGATTGCAAGCTGATGCTCAATAACTCCGATACCGGAGGTGGTAATGAAGATCTTGTCGGCCTTGCCGCGCGGGACAACCTTGGTGTCGCCGGTCACGATTTTAACACCGGCAGCGTCAGCCGCTGCCCGCATATCTTTGAGGATCCTCGTAAGATCCGCCTTGCTGAAACCTTCTTCGATTATAAGGCCGACACTCAGCCAGAGCGGCCGGGCGCCCATCATGGCCAAGTCGTTGACCGTACCATGCACTGCCAGACTGCCGATGGTGCCGCCCGGGAAAAAGATCGGATCAACTACAAAAGAATCGGTGGTGTATGCCAGGCGACCGGACACAGGCTCCAAAAGGGCAGCGTCATTCTGTCCGGATGGTTCAACTCCGCTGACTATCGGAATTATCAGTTCATCCAGAAGCTGATGTGAAAGCCTGCCGCCGCTGCCGTGGCCCAAAAGAATCAGATCATTGTTCAATGTGGAGAACTCCCGTGCGATTTTTGACGGCACATTAGCATGTATCGCTGTTGTTGTCACGGCAGCTTTTTCTGTTCACATAACGGGGCTGTTCGTGGTAAACAGTACACTTGCACTTACTACGCAGGAGGATTTAATGACCGATTATCGACCGATGCAGCAACTGCCCGAAACTGCCGGATATAAAGCGGGTGACGCACTGGTGCTGGTGGGTGAACTTTTTGGCCGTGGCTATGCCAACGGCTTGATCGAAGAGGCAAAAAGGCTGGGGATGACCATCATCGGCACCACCGTGGGACGGCGCGACAGCGACGGTTCGCTGCGTCCGCTGAATGCTGATGAGCTGGCCGAGGCTGAGGCGCTTCTGGGCGGAACCATAATCAATATTCCGCTGGAGGCCGGCTTCGACATGGAAGCCGTGGACGGTCAGCCTTCCGTCGCTGAACAGCTTAAAAAGGCCAGGCCGGACGACCTGGACTCTATCAGCTTTGCAGACGAGTTTATTGAAAAAGCCCGTGCCGCCGGTACTGCCCGCTTTCGTGCCGCCCTCTCGCAGCTGGCCGGGGAACTGGAGTCACGTATTCCGGCTGGAGCCAACATTTTACTGTCACACTCCATGGCAGGCGGCATACCGCGTGCCCGTGTATTCATGCCGCTCCTGAACCGGGTTTTCAAGGGCACCGGCGACAAGTTTCTCTCCTCGGAAGTCTTCTGGAACAGCGGCCTGGGCCGGCTCTGCAATACCAGCTTCAACGAAGTTACGGCCGACACCTTCCGCTATCTGATCGAAGAAACCGCCGGACTCCGTGAACGCGCCTCGGCATCCGGCGCCCGGGTCTGTTACACGGCCTATGGTTATCATGGCACCGGCGTGCTGGTAGGTGGAGAATATCGCTGGCAGTCCTACACCCCGTATGTGCAGGGCGTCGCCAAGATGCGCCTTGAAACTGTCGCCGAAGAAGCTTCCGCCCAAGGCATCACCGCCACGGTGTTTAACTGCCCCGAGATTCAGACCAACTCCAGCGCCCTGTTTCTGGGTGTTGAAATATCGCTTTATCCGCTTCTGACCGCCATTCAGCGCGAAGCCGGGGAGCAGACAGCCGCCAGGATAGAAGCCATCTGTCAGACCATGCTGAAGGAAGGGGAAACGGTGGCGCACCTGCTGGAACGGGCCGACAGCTACCTGTCGTCTCCAATTCTGGAGCAGATCATTGACTTTGCCACCTGGCCGCAGCACAACACCCGTGAACAGGCCGAATTGATGCTGGCCAGCTCGGCCGAGTTGATGGGCATGCACGCCGACCAGAAACAGCTGGTCTGTGCCGAGCTATCACGCATAGTTTTTCTGTCTACCGGCAGGTTGATGCTACACGCCTCCTGGAAGCCCGAAGCACCGGTACTCTGGCTTAATCACGATCTGATCGGCAGACTGCTTGCCGATGCAAGCGGCGCAGGAATAATTTAGAGGCAAGCCAATTTCAGAATTCAGATGAGGGAGTATATGAATACATCCGCCAAGCTTATTTCAGCCGCCATCCTGACAGCCGCCCTGCTGCAGGGTTGTTCGACCCCGCAGATCAACAAGCCTACCGACGTCCTCTTCAGGGAGGGCGAACAGGCCTACCAGAGCGGCCATTATGAGGATGCCATAGCACAATGGAAAAAAGTAAAAGAGAGTTACCAGTCTCCGGAATTGACTACCAAGGCTGAACTCGGCATTGCCGACTCGTATTTCCTGAACAAGGATTATATCGAATCCGCTGCCGCTTATGAAGACTTCCGCAAACTGCACCCCAGCCATCCTCAGGCTGCTTTCGCCCTTTATCGCCAGGGGCTGAGTTATTACAACCAGATCAATCGGATTGATACCGACCAGACACCGGTCAAAAACGCCGTAACGATTTTCAATTCATATCTGAAACAGTATCCGGCGGGAGAGAACCTGGCCGAAGTTCAGGATAAAATCAGGGATTGCCGCGACAAACAGTTGCAGTACGAGATCTATGTCGGACGCTTCTATCTGAAAACTGACATCTACAAAGCCGCCATCGGACGCTTTGAAGAAGCCCTTAAAGCTTTTCCCGACCAGGCCAGGCGCGATGAAGTCCTGTATTACCTCGGCAGGGCCTATCTGGAAAATAAAGAAAAGGCCAAGGGGCGCGAGTTTTTCGGGCGGCTCGCAAAGGAGTTTCCGGCCAGCCCGTTCATCGCCGATGCCAACAAGGCGATGGATTCTTTCTTCTAGCCTTGAAACGGCTGGCAGGCATACTTCTGCTGTCAGCCGTTTTGCTTACCGGCTGCAGCAGTTCGCAGATGGAGCGGCAGGCCGTATCCGAAGTCTTGACGGTTCGCTCCAGAGCACTCAACAGCCGTGACACTGCACAGTACATTTCCGTTCTTTCTGCTGACTACAACCACAACGGCAAAGATTATTCCCGGCTTAAAGAGAGCTTGATCAGCAATTTCCGGACATTTGAGAGTATCTCCTACCAACCCGCGGAAATGACCATAACGCTGCATGGGAAATATGCCGAGGCGGTCGGCGCCTACCGCATGAGAGTGGTCGTTCGCAATAAAGAGCTGGTGCTGGATGGCACCGAACATCTCCAACTGGCCAAAGGGCCCGAAGGTTGGAAAATCATTGGAGGGTTATAGCGCGTGACCGGACAAGAGGCATTTTCACTGGCGGCCCTGATATCGACCGCCTACCTGATCGGATCAATTCCAACCGGGCTGCTTCTGGGTAAAGCCTGCGGTATCGATGTACGCACGGAAGGAAGCGGCAACATCGGCGCCACCAACCTCTATCGCACCGTCGGCCGGAAGGTGGGGATCATGACACTGATCGGCGACTGCCTGAAGGGCTTTATTCCGGTAATAGCCGTAAAGTACAGTGCGCTGCCGCCGGATTATGCCGTCTGGGTCGCGCTGGCTGCTTTCTGCGGCCATGTTTTCTCGGTATTCCTCAAATTCAAGGGTGGCAAAGGGGTCGCGACGGCTCTGGGTGTCTTTATGGCGCTGGCGCCGCTGGCTCTTGTTGCAGCGGTGATAATCTTTGCGGCATTGATGCTGCTCTGGCGCTACGTATCGCTTGGTTCAATCTGTGCGGCAGCGACCATGCCTGTCGCTGTGGCGCTGCTGGGGGGCGACGGAACACTGACTGGAGCCACGCTGATTATTGCAGTAATCGTTATATTGCGGCATCACGAGAACATCAGGCGTCTGTTGGCCGGCACTGAAAACAGGTTTAAAGCCTGATTTTGTCATTTTTTGAGCTTGTTGTACAGTACCGGCATCAGCGCAAACAGCCCCAGCAGGGCAAACGAGCCGAGCACCCGGGGCGAAGCGACACCGGAGAGCGAGTCGATAGTTGCCAGACTGGCGCCGGCGTTGACGAAAACAAAACCGCCCGGAATAATGCCAAGCATGGTGCCCAGAAAAAAGGTGCGCAAAGGGAGTTTGGTCAACCCGGCCGCCAGATTTATCAGAAAGAACGGAAACAGCGGCACCAGCCTGAGAAAGAGCAGATAATTGAAACCGCGCAGCTCCAGTTCCCGATTCATCCCCTCCAGCTTATCCCCGAATTTGTTCAGAACAACATCACGCAGCAGGTAGCGGGTTACCAGGAAAGCCAGGGTTGCGCCGATAGTGGCAGCAATGTTGGCATAAACCGTCCCCATGGCCGATCCGAAGATCGCCCCGGCCGCCAGTGACAGTATGGCGGCCCCCGGCAGCGACAGTGCGGTCTGGACGATATAGACAGCCATGAAGCCGGCCACCATGATCAACTTGTGAGCGGCGTAGTAATCCAGCAGTTGTTGCCGATTTTCCTTGAGGGCAGAGAGGGTCAGGTAACTCTTCAGGTCGAAGTAGAAGAAGAGGAACAGTGCGACCAAGCCTGCAAGCGTGATGATGATTTTTTGTGGTTTCATGTCTTAAATCCGCCTTTATCCGCCAGATCCGCTTTTTCCGCGTTCCATTGCCGTTGATTTACCATCTCTGCCATTTTAACCAGCCGGCAAGCAGATTCTTCACAAACGGCGTCAGCCGCGTCCGGTTGTAGGCGTCTGCCAGGCGTTTGACAACCTCGGCCTGAGTCGGATAGGGATGGATTGTTTTCCCGATAGCGGATAATCCGAGCCCATTGGTAATTGCCAGCGAAAACTCGTTGATCATCTCGCCGGCATGACGAGCCACGATGGTGGCTCCCAGAATCACGTCCGTCCCCTTGCGCAGGTGGACCCTGGCAAAACCTTCCGTTTCGCCGTCAAGAACAGCGCGGTCAATGTCAGACAACCTGACCGTAAACGTAGTAACCCCGATCCCTCTTTCTTTAGCGTCTTGTTCATACATCCCGACATGAGCAATTTCCGGATCGGTGTAGGTACACCAGGGTATGGTCAGAGCAGATGTTTTCTGTCGCCCCATGAAAAGAGCATTGGTAATCAGGATGCGGGCCATGGCGTCGGCAGTGTGAGTGAACTTGTAGGGGGAACAGACATCTCCGGCGGCATAGACATTCGGGTTGGAGGTCTGCAGAGTGTCACTGACCTTGACACCTGAACCGTCGAATTTTATGCCTGCCTTCTCCAGCCCGAGCCCATCGAGATTAGGTGCGCGTCCAACTCCTGCCAGTATGGCGTCAACCCGCACATCCAAAAGCTTTCCGTCACGTTCAAGATGAAGAACCCTGTCATTGCCGCTCGAATCAACTCCAAGTATCTTCACCCCCAGTTGCAGGTCGATGCCTTCACGAACAAACGCATCGTGGAGAATCTCGGCGGCATCGCCATCCTCGCGGCCAAGAATGTGGGGACCCAGTTCTATCAGGGATACGCGGCTGCCGAAACGGGCAAACGACTGGGCCAGCTCGCAACCGACTGGACCTGCTCCGATTACCGCCAGACGGGTGGGCAGTTCAGTCAGCGAGAAGACCGTCTCATTGGTAAGATAGCCCGCCTCTTCCAGCCCCGGTATCGGCGGTGCAGCAGCACGTGCACCGGCGCAGACAGCAGCTTTTTTGAAGCGCAATGTCTGGCCCGCCACCTCAATCGTAGCGGGACCACTGAAGCTCCCCTGACCGATAAAAACGTCGATCCCCAGTTCATCTCGGAAACGGCGGGCGGAGTCGTGATGGCTGATATCGGCACGCAGGCGACGCATCCGTTCCATCGCAGCACCGAAGTCGAACCCCAGATCTTTCCCGCCCAACACTCCGAATTCAGAGCTGTTGCGTGCATCATGGAGAGCACGGGCGGCCCGGATGACCCCTTTGGAGGGAACGCAACCGACATTCAGACAGTCACCCCCCATCAAATGCCGCTCGATCAGGGCCACCTTTGCCCCCAGCCCGGCGGCACCTGCAGCGCAGATCAGTCCGGCCGTTCCAGCGCCGATTACTACGAGATTATAGCATTCGGTTGGCTCGGGATTGACCCAGCCTGCTGGATGAACATTTTCTGACAGCTCACGGTTCTCTGGGGTGTCGGGCAGTATTCTGTCCGGAGAGGTCACGGTGTCTTCACAAATTTCATGGCCGCCGAATTCATGCAGTAGCGCAATCCGGTCGGTTTTGGCCCATCATCGAAAACATGCCCCAGATGGGCGTCACAACGGCTGCAGATAACTTCTGTCCGTTTTGAAAAGAAGCTGTTATCGGCTCTGGTCGCGATATTTTCAGGTGCGATCGGCTGCCAGAAACTGGGCCAGCCGGTGCCTGATTCGTACTTGTGTTCCGAGCTGTAGAGATCGTTGCCGCAGCAGATACACTGATAAACACCATGCTCCTTGTTGTTCCAGGTAACGCCGGTAAACGCCCGTTCCGTCCCCTGTTCACGGGTAACATGGTACTGTTCGGCCGTCAGCTGTGCGCGCCACTCTTCCGGGGTTTTGACGACTTTATCGCTCATGATGTATCCTTTCGCGGTTGCAGAATAAAGCTTGGCCTTGCCTTTGGATGATGCCCCCGGAGCGGCTGTAGAGCCCGTTACAGGTGTTCCGCTGTTGCAGGCAATCACCGTTGCAATCAAAATCAGGAATATCAGACTTGCAAGAATTCTCATAACGTCCTCCCGTCATTATTCAGATTTTGATATATCAATGCCCTGCCGCACCGCCCCATAACTCCTTGAGCCGCTGGTCACGACCGCAGCCGTTACGGTAATATGAGTATCGCAGCGGATTTTTCTTGTAATAGTGCTGATGATACTCCTCGGCCGGATAAAATTCTCCGGCGGCGCTGATCTCGGTCATGACCGCTTCCCTGAAGGGCTTGTTCTTCTCCAGGGCATCCTTTGATTGCAGAGCGGCCCGGCGCTGTTCTTCGGTAGTGTAGAATATGGCGCTTCTGTATTGATCTCCGACATCACAGAACTGTCGGTTTTTAACGGTCGGATCGATATTATGCCAGTAGACGGCCAGGAGTTTGTCATAGCCGATCTTCGCAGGATCATAGATGATCTGCACCGCTTCGGCATGCCCGGTTCCCCCCGCCGAAACTTCCTTGTAGGTCGGGTTTTTCTTTTGTCCGCCAGTGTAACCAGGAGTGACCGAAACAACCCCGGGGAGTTTGTCGAATGGCGCTTCCATGCACCAGAAACAACCACCGGCGAGTACAGCTTTTTCAAGCTGAACAGACGGGAACAGAACGGGTTTCCGCACTGTATTCTCCGACCCGGCTGAACAGACAGATGCAAGGAAAAGCAGCAGTGCGCTGATAATACAAAAAATGCGGATAAATTTTTTCATGATCATGCCCTCTCTTCTCCGTTCAGCTTACCCCACCGCAACAGAGAATTCAATGTATGATTAACCTGCTGAAACC
>JACRCG010000152.1 GCA_016219145.1 Deltaproteobacteria bacterium
AGAGCCGCCATAAATCTGGCCCAGGTCTCCAAGGCTTCCGCTTTTCTGGCCGGCCGCAACTACGTAGCTCCGGAGGATGTCAAAAACAGTGTTGTCGCCGTATGCGGACACAGGCTGGTCATGCGGAGCGATATGTCTGCCTCTGACAGGGGAGGAGTGCTACGGACAATCATCTCCGACATAGCGTTGCCTTTGGTCTGAAAATAAGCAAGGCCGGGATCTTCTACGTTGTAATCACCATCCTGATCGGTTTTTCGGCTGTCAACACCGGTAATAATCTGCTTTTCATCGTCGTATCCGGCCTGCTGGCTTTCATGTCTGTCACGGGCCTGGCCGGTATGTACAACATCAAAAAACTTGACCCATATCTGCTGCCCCCCAATGAAATTTTTGCCGGAACGCCCGCCCCATTCAAACTGTGTGTAAAAAACCACAAGCTCAGGCTGCCCTCTTTCCTGATCAGTCTGGAATGCCTGCCGGGCCATAGGGTGACTTTTCCGCTTGTCCAGCCGGATTCAGTCTGCGAGGGGAGTGTCATGTTGACATTCGCCCGGCGCGGGCTGGTTTCTGCCGACTCACTGAAGATCAGCTCGACCTATCCGGTCGGATTCTTTACCCGCTACTGGACTTTCCGGTCTGAAGAGCAATTCATCGTGTTTCCGGCGCTGATTTCCGGAGGATATCAGGACTCTTCCGATGAATCACCCGGTGTTGGAGCGGATTTGCGCAGGCAGCGCGGCCTTGACGGGGAGCTGGAGCAGATTTCCCCCTACAGTGGCGCCGAACCGCTTCGCACGATTCACTGGAAGCTGTCAGCCCGCAGCAATGACCTGCTGGTGAAGGGTTTTGGCAGCCAGACCGCCAGGCCGCTGCTGATCGACCTGTCCATGCTGCCCGGTGCGGGGCTGGAAGAGCGGATCTCTCGCGCGGCCTGGCTGGTGCGACGCCTGGTGCGCGAACGTCCGGTGGGGCTTGTCCTTGGCGGCCGGGAAATTCCGGCGGCGTTCGGAAAACAGCATGGCCAGATGCTGCTGACGGAGTTGGCGCTATATGGTAGCGATTAAGTCTCTGACAAATATTTTAACGTACTGCATCAGCTTGTGCGGCCTCCTGCCGCTTTTCCCGTGGCTGGCTAATACGCCGCGCGTTTTTCTGGCGCTGGGAATTGTGGCTGGAATCTGGCAGGACCGCCGGGGAAGCTGGCCTTTTAAGCCCTGGATGCAGAATGTGACGATCGTGCCGGTTTTTCTTTATTATGCTCTCCAGCTAAGCCGTTACAACCCGGTTCAGCCGGTTGTCAGCGTTCTGGCGATCATGCTGGCGGTTCGCCTCTGCGGTGAAAAAACCGTCCGGCACTCCCTTCAGATTCACGCCCTGTCGCTCTTTTGTCTGGCATCATCGTCACTTTTCAACTTAAGCCCGATGTTTCTGGCCTATGTCGGGCTTCTGCTCTTTCTGGTTGCCGTAGACCTGGTTCTGATGACCTTTATAAATCAGGACAAATCGATGAGTCTGTCAATGCCGGATTTGCGGAAAGTGCTGGCCGCCGGTCTGCTGATGCCGCTGGTGTCTCTGCCGCTGGCAACCTGTTTCTTTCCAATCCTTCCCCGAACACAGCTTCCGCTCTGGAATTATCTTTCATCCTCTGCTGTGCTGGTCACCGGGCTATCAGACAAGGTCGAACCCGGAAGCTCCGCCAGTATCAGTGAATCGCGGGTTCTGGCATTCAGGGCCGAAATGCTCCGGCAAGCCGGGCAGCCCTATTGGCGCGGCATTGTATTTAACCAGCTGGAGGGGAATCGCTGGGTGAGAGATCGTGATGTGCCGGTCGAGGAGCTTGTTTCCGGAGGGCGAGGCACCTCCCAGGCCATCTATCCGGAGCCGAGTGAGTCCAGGGCCTTGATCGCGCTGGACAGGCCCTATGCCATCAAACAGAACAGGATGAAAAGTTCGCCGGACGGAGTTTTCGAATATCTTGGCTCTACCAGGCGGCGACTGAACTACAGCGCCGAATCGGCAACTGATGGAGCGTCAGCATCCATTGGCGCTACTGACAGAGTTTTTTACCTGCGTCTTCCGGACAAGGTTCCGGCCCGGATACAGCGGCTGGCAGCCGAAATCAGGCGCGGCGGAAAAAACGACCTCTCCCGCCTGGAACTGCTGGAAGCATATTTCCGCGATGGCGGTTACCGTTACTCGACTCACGAACTGCCAACCGGCGACGGAGCCCTGGAACGCTTCCTTTTCGATACCAGACAGGGGCACTGTGAATTTTTTGCGTCAGCCTTCGCCATGCTGTTGCGCAGCGCCGGGGTACCCAGTCGGCTGGTGGGCGGATATCTGGGGGGGGATTACAACGAACTGGGCGGATATTATCTGGTGACAGAAAATATGGCCCACGTCTGGGTCGAGGCGTATATTTCCGGCCACGGCTGGCTGCGCGTAGATCCCAGCAGTTATGCCGTAAATTCCGGAACTGTGTTCAGTACCCGATCTTCCGGCGCCTCCATGCTCCGCCTGCGGCTGCTGGTTGACTCCTTGAATCATGCCTGGAATCGTACTGTCATCCCCTATGATTTTGAACAGCAACTGGATTTTGCCAATAATATAGGCCGGCGTTTTCAAGGTGTCGGCTCGATTGGAACGGTACGAAAAATTGCCGCCTATGCGGCCGTTATAAGCCTGATGGCCGGGTTGGTATATCTGGCCAGGCGCAACCTGCTTTTTAGATCGCGAGAGGAGCGGATTCTGCGAAGTTTCCTGCATCAGGTGGGGCAGGAGGCACAGTCAGTGGCGGGTCGCGGCCGGATGGGATTGTTTGAAATCGCGCAGGAGTCAGGTAACGAAAAAATGCTGAAATTCGTAAATATCTACGCCGCTGCGGTCTATCGCGACAGAAAGTTAACGGACGATGAATACCGGCAGCTGAGACAGATTCTGCGGGATGGGTTTACTGGCTGATTTGGTCGTTCCAGAAAACATTCCTGTTGTCACGACGTACTCCTTGAAACCCACGGCGGGATTGAACTCTGCTTTTTAAAGGCCGCACGGCTCTTTGCATATTGTTTGTCGTTCAGATATTTGGCAGACTCCAATAAAAGTGTTATGGTTTCCATCGTTACATTAACCTGGTCGGTTGTCTGTCCAAGCAGTATGCAGAATTCTCCAGTACTCCATCCGATCATTTCAAAAAATGCTTCCTTGCCTAATCACACATATTGTTATCGTTTTATGTTGTAACATTTAATGTTGACGGAATGTTTTTTTGTTGTTACGTTAAAACCATGATCATTGAGTTCGATACTGCGAAAAGAGAAAAGACCATGTTGGAACGTGGTCTTGATTTTGCTGATTCCGACAAGGTTTTTGACGGACTACACTTTATCGCTCGCGATGATCGTTCTGATTACGGCGAGGAGCGTTTTTTCACAGTTGGGCTACTGGATAGCCGGATGGTCGTGATTGTCTGGACTCCGAGAAACGACGCCCGCCGAATAATTTCTATGAGGTACGCAAATGACCGCGAAATCAGCCGTTACAAAAAACACCTTTGTTGATTCAGATGATGCTCCGGAATTGACCGACTCTTGGTTTGAAAAAGCTGACCTTATGCAAGGTGCCAAGCTTGTCCGAAGGGGGCGTCCGTCTGGCCAGACGAAAGCTTCTCAAACCGTCCGCTTTGATTTGGATGTCCTTGCGGCCTTCAAGGCTACCGGTAAAGGGTGGCAGACCCGCATGAATGAGGCGCTTCGGGAGTGGATTAAGGAACACCCTGTGAAGCACGCCTAGCTGAATCTCAATAATCAGCCTGTCCCATTTCTCCCGTAATTAAATTAACACGGTATGGATGTTACAAGTCTGGCAACCTTGTTGCTCTGTCGCGATTGTTGCGTGAAGCTGTTAATCTGGGATAATCCTGAGTGGTATAAAGCTGTTCCCAGGAGTACAACAATGCCGTTTCAACCGATCCCAAGATTCTTCACACTCGCGGCCATCGCCTACGCGGTTTACGCTTTGCTCGTATTTCTGATGCAGCGCCAGATCATCTACCCCGGCCGCTATATCAAAGTGAGCGGCCAGACACCGGCCGGCATCGTGCCGATTACAATCGCTTCCTCCACAAGCAGCGGCGAGGTCTGGTTCATGCCCCCTTTAAAGCTGAAGCCGGGAGAACGCAGGCCGCTGGTGATCTTCTTTCATGGCAATGGTGAGGTTATTGATTATCTGCCTGAACAGGTCGAGGGATTTCGTGAATTGGGGATGGGGGTGCTGCTGGTGGAGTATCCCGGTTTCGGCCGTTCATCCGGAAAGCCCTCCGAGAGCAGCATTACGGAAACTGCACAGGCCGCTTATGACACGATAGTAAAGCGCAAGGAGGTTGATCCGGAGCGGATTGTGATCTTCGGGCGTTCGCTTGGGGGTGGGGCGGCCTGTGCGCTGGCGGCCGGGAGGCCGAGTGCAGCCTTGATCCTGCAGTCTACCTTTACCTCACTCAAGCCGTTTGCAGGGAGGTTCCTGGTACCGGCCCTTCTTATCAGGGATCAGTTCGATAACGGCAGGGTTGTGGCGACATACCCAAAACCGATTCTGCTCTTCCACGGCAGCAGGGATACCACCGTGCCGCCCACGCATAGCCGCCAACTGGTGCGGATGTCTCCGCGCGCCCGGCTGGTCGAATTCCCCTGCGACCATAATGATTTTCCGTCTGAAGGGCGCGAATTCTACCGGATCGTCGCTGCGTTTCTGAAAGAAGCCGGTGTACTGCCTACTTGATAAACGTCCCATTTTTGAACTCCTCGAAGGCGATCCGCAACTCATCCTGACTGTTCATCACAATCGGCCCCTGCCAGGCAACCGGCTCATTCAGAGGTTTGCCGGAGAGGAGCAGAAAACGGGCCGGAACATCGCCGGTCGTGATCGTAACCTGATCACCGCCATGCTCGTAAAGCACGACATTTTCGGGCTCGATAAGCTGCAGCTTCTGCTCGTCAAACCAGGCCGCTCCAGTCAGCAGATAGGTAAACAGCGTATGGCCGTCTTTGACCGGATGGCTGAAGAGTGTAGCTGCCGGAAGGGATATATCCAGCATCTCAGGTTCAATGATGATATCCCGAACAGCGCCTTTCACACCTGCCACTTCGCCGGCAATCACCTTTATGGCAATGCCGTTTTCCAGGATTACCTCCGGAATGTCGGCCGCCTTGACGTCCTGGTAACGCGGCGCCATCATTTTCCGGCTGGTCGGCAGATTGGCCCAGAACTGAAACCCCCACATACTGCCGGTCGGGCTGGTCTGCGGCATCTCCTGATGAATGATGCCGCTGCCGGCGGTCATCCACTGCACATCGCCGGCTCCGATTGTTCCCCTGTTGCCCATGCTGTCGCCATGCTCGACCAGTCCCTCCAGGATGTAGGTGATGGTTTCTATGCCTCGGTGGGGATGCCAGGGAAAACCGGGCAGATAATCATCCGGATTGGAGGTATGAAAGTCATCCAGCATCAGAAACGGGTCGAAGCGCGGCACCTGGGCATAGCCGAAGGCGCGTTTCAGCTTTACTCCGGCCCCCTCGATGGTGGGGCGGCTTTTGAATATTCCTGCTACGCGGCGCATGGTCATGACAATTTCCCCCCTTATCCCTTCAGCTTGAGCGCAATCCGCGCCACATGAGCGCCCTGGAAACGCGCGCCGGCCAACTCGTTGGCGCTTGGCATCCGCTCACCCTGGCCGCCGGTGATGGTCGTGGCGCCATAGGGGCTGCCGCCGGTAACTTCTGAAAAGCCCATTTGTCCCGCAAAAGAGTAGGGCAGGCCGACAACAATCATGCCGTGGTGCAGCAAGGTGGTATGAAAGCTGAGAATTGTTGATTCCTGGCCGCCATGCTGCGTAGCCGAACTGCAGAAAACACTGCCCGGCTTGCCGACCAGGGCTCCTTTCATCCAGAGCCCGCCGGATGCGTCCAGAAACTGCCGCATCTGTCCGCACATGTTGCCGAAACGGGTCGGAGTGCCGAAAATGACTGCATCTGCCTCAGCCAGATCATTTACGGTTGCCACCGGAATATGGGCCATCCCCTTTTGAGCTTCCAGTGCCCCCATCATACCCAGCACCTCATCTGAAAGTGTTTCCGG
>JACRCG010000153.1 GCA_016219145.1 Deltaproteobacteria bacterium
GACTATTTCGATCCTGTCCCCGTCTGAAAGCATATGGGTGTCATAATTCGACTTGGGGACGATGTCCAGGTTAACCTCGACCGCTACCCGCTCCAGACCGAGACCCAACCGGGCTAAAAGTCCGGAAACAGAAAGTCCGACCGGCTGTTCAGAACTTTCCCCATTCAGGATGATATGCATACGACACACTCCCCACAAAAGAAAAAAGCCGCGGAAGCGGCTATTGATAATCTATCGGCGCGCTTCCCTACGCCGGCATTACCCGGATCAGGTACGAAGGGTCGCGGTGAAAAACCGCTCTCAGTCGAAACTCCCCCAGCTTTCCGCCAAACTAGATGATTAGCGCACCTCTGTCAACCCAATTTTGTGAACCGGTTCGCTCGCAAAGTGCAATATATTTTTAACCTTAGCGTGAGTTGCATTGAAATTGTGGTATATTTCTGGCATTGTACCGAAGTCATAAACTCGGCATCTGCGAATCCACTTCCGGAGTAGTGTAAAATGGCTGAAAAGCGTGACATCAAGAGACATAAAAAACGCATCACAGTCCGTTTTGGAATCGACGAGGCCAGCCGGGTCGCATTCACAGAAGATATCTCCCTGACCGGAATGTTTATCAAAACCCCCAACATTGTGCCGCCTAACACAAAAATCAGAATAGTAATGGAACTTACCAACAGCCGGAATGTTGAAATTGAAGCCAGGGTGATGTGGGCCAAGAAGGTGCCCCAGAATCTGTTCCATCTGGTAAAGAAAAGCGGCATGGGAGTACGGTTCCTGAAATTCCATTCCGGAGAAGACGTTTTCAATTCCTATTTCAAGGAACTATCAGCAGACAACCAACCCAGCTGAGGGACTGCCATGGCATGCCGAAAGATTTTCATAGGAGCAACCGGACAACATTGCGGCAAGACGACCATAAGCCTGTCATTGATGCATCTTGCCCGCAGAAAATACGGAAAAGTCGGTTTCATGAAACCGATCGGCCCTAAATGTATTGAATTCAACGGCCACACCGTCGACAAGGATGCGGCAATGTTTGCAACAGTATTCGGTGTTGAAGAGGATGTCACACTGATGTCCCCGATGACGCTCTCAGCCGGCACAACACGCCGGTTTCTCGACGGTGGAGTTGACCTCGCCTCTCCGCTGGAGACTATCCGGGCGGCTTGTGCCGAATTGGAAAGCAAGTACGACTTCCTGATTATTGAAGGCGCCGGGCACGGCGGTGTCGGCTCGGTAGTCGGCGCGAACAATGCCAAGGTGGCCGCGATGCTTAATGCTCCGGCACTTCTGGTGACCGGTGGAGGAATCGGCAATGTGATTGACGCTGTAGAACTCAATCTGGCTCTTTATGAGAGGGAAAAAGCCAGCGTCAGGATAATCATGCCCAATAAGCTGGTCACAGAAAAGCGCGCCAATGCCATGACCTATCTCAACAAGGCTTTTGCGACAAACGGTTTGCTTGTCACCGGCGCATTCAACTACTCTCCCACATTGGCTGACCCGACCCTCTTGCATGTAGCCACCCTTCTGGGACGACCGCTCCTTGGTGATCCATCGGAACAGAGCCGCATCTGCCACACGATCCAGCTTGGCGCCGCATCTTCCCAGCGTGTAATCGATAACCTGGAAGATTCCACTCTCCTGATCGTGACAAGTTCGCGGGATGAACTAATGGTGACAGCATCATCACTGTACAATATCCCCGAATTTAAAAGGCGTCTGGCAGGCCTGGTTATCGGCGGGCATGCACCGATATCTGACATCACCCAGCGGATTGTTGATGACAGCGGCATTCCCTATATCAGAATCGAAGAGACATCATCGGAAGTCTTCTACCAACTGAGGGAACATGTTTCAAAGATCGGCCCTGAAGATCATGAAAAAATCGCACTGATAAACTCGATTGCCGAGAAGTACATCGACTTCGATGCAATTGATGCCAGACTTTGATCGCGATCCAGACTATTACACCGGCTGTTAGCTAAAAAACTCTTGACCACGCGCTGTTTTTAATATTTATAGGAAAGTGTTCATTCAGTTAGAGGAGTCTGCATGATTGCATTGACGCGTATGGACAAACAACTCATGTACCTCAATCCGGATCACATCATCAGCATTGAGGAAACCCCCGATACCGTTATTACACTTTTCAATGGCAATCACTATATCGTCATGGAACGGGCGGATTCGATTATCAGCAGGGTTGTAGCCTTCCGCTCCAGGGTGATTCGAAGAGCTCAGAACTCCAACAGGAGATATCTTCTCAGGCAGCGCAAAAGCCTGTTCCAGCGGGTAGCTCTTGCCAATGAGGCTGCCTGCCCGGCCACCAGGAACGCTCACGATCGCACTCCATTCCACAGTCGGGATTATTAGCGTATGGATTTAGCAACCATTATAGGATTGGTGATGGGCTTCGGCGCGATTTTCGGTGGCGCCGCACTCGAAGGAGTACACATATCGGCCCTGATCCAGCCGACCGCTGCCATGATTGTTCTTGGCGGCACTTTTGGGGCCACCTTCGTCTGTTTCCCGCTTCCGGCGATCATCAATGCGCTGAAAGCGGTCAAAGGCGCTTTTCTCCCCATCATGGTGGATCACGAGGGAGTTGTAATAGACATAATCAACTACGCTACCAAAGCCAGGCGCAACGGTTTGATTTCTCTTGAACAGGAAGCGCAGAACGCCAGGGATCCATTTATCAAGAAGGGAATTTCACTTGTCGTGGACGGCATCGATCCCCAGAAGCTTCGCGAGACCCTGGAAGCTGATATCATGGCCTACGAAGACCACACCAAGCACAGTGTTGAATTCTATGAAGCGGCCGGCGGTTTTGCCCCGACCATCGGCATCATCGGAGCCGTTCTCGGCCTGATCCACGTCATGGGGAACCTTTCCGACACATCCAAGCTGGGAGGCGGTATTGCTGTTGCATTCGTTGCAACCATCTATGGCCTGATAGTGGCCAACATCATCTGTCTCCCCATCGGAACCAAATTGAAAATCCGCATGAAGGAAGAGGTTTTACGTCGTGTCATGATCCTGGAAGGGTTGATCGCGATCCAGAACGGAGAGAACCCGCACTTCATCGAGCAAAAGCTCAAGGCATTCGTGGGCGGGCATTAAACGGCCATGGCACTGAAGAAAGAACCTGAAAAGCATGTAAACCACGAACGCTGGCTGGTATCCTATGCCGACTTCATCACCCTGCTGTTTGCCGTGTTTGTTGTTCTCTATGCCATGGGGCAGAGTGACAAGAAAAAGGTAGAGGAGGTCATGCAGTCGCTCAAGGAATCATTCGGTATGATCAATGCCGGCGCACCAGCTCCCAAGGTAAACGTAATCCCCTCCAAAGCCATCACGGTCATTCCCGCCCTCAAGCCGGAATTGTCGATTGCCCCGACCGGCCGCCAGCGCAGCGGGACGGCAAAATCCCGGGCTGAGGAAAAAGACTTCCGCCAGATAACAGCCTCGGTGGAGGCCTATCTGATCAAGCGCGGCGCACAGAACAAGGTCACCTTGGAGATCACCCGCCGCGGCCTGATCGTCAGCCTCAAGGAAGCCGGCTTCTTTGACTCTGGACAGGCAGTTATCAGGCCGGATGCGTATGACCTGATAAACACAATTTCCGAGGTCATGACCCAGTACAACAACCCGTTGCGACTGGAAGGCCACACCGACAACGTTCCGATCAGCACGTCACAGTTCCCATCCAACTGGGAGCTATCCACCGCTCGCGCAACAAACGGCCTCAAGTACCTGCTGAAAAACTTCGATGTCGACCCGGACAAGATATCCGCTACCGGATACGCCGAATTTCGGCCCGTAGCCGACAATTCAACGCCTGAAGGACGCGCCAAGAACCGCCGCGTGGACATCGTCATGCTTTCCGGAGACGGTGAACGCGGAGAACCCTGATTTTCCGCAAGCGCCCCGACTCAGCAGCCCACTCTCTTTTGCACCCGGCTCAAAATTGAATAGAAGCAAGCAAGACAAGCATATGACTTATCCTGTCACTACCATGTGCTACATTCCTTCCATCTACACAATCGGGAGGAAATGTCATGGAAGCAGTAACGATTGCAGGGGTCGCCGTAGTTGTTGTCGGAGGGATATTCTCGTTTCTGGACCTGCTTGCCGACCTTGGAATTCAGGTCAGCACATCAAAGTCTTCCGGCAATAGTTCACCGGTCTTCGGCGGTTGTCTGCTGGCGTCGCAAAGACGGGTCAAGAAGGTGGCGGGGATGAACATTTGAAAGCGCATTGAGCAGGCTGCTCTTCACATTGGGTATCTCCACCTGCAGTTGCTTGAGAAGCTGTTTCATCCGTTTGCGCTGCAGGTCGGCGGTACCGCAGACCGGACAGCTGCAGCAGACCACCGGCAGGGAAACCTGGCCGGAAAAGCGTATGATGTCCTCTTCGGCAACGTAGACCAGCGGACGGATTACGGTAATGACACCATTGTCGGCCAGCATCGAGGCGGCCATGGATTTGAGTGAGCCTACAAAGAACTGGTTCAGCAGCAGGGTCTCGATAAAATCATCCTGATGGTGCCCCAGAGCCAGCTTGTTGCACCCCATTTCCTGAGCGACTTCATAGAGAGCCCCCCGTTTCAGCCTGGCACAGATGGAACAGTACGACGACCCTGGCCGGCGTTTTTCCTGGATTATTTCGTAGTGTTCAGTCGGCACCATACGATATGTAAAGTGGTTGTCACGCAGGAAAGCCTCAATAACCCCGGTCCGGTACCCCGGATAACCGGAATCGATATTGATCGCCACCAACTCGAAGGAAACAGGCGCCCGCCGTCGCAAATCCTCCAGCAGGAGCAGCAGTGTGTATGAATCCTTCCCCCCCGACACCGCCACCGCAATCCGGTCTCCGTTCTCAATCAGCCCAAAGTCGGCGATCGCCTTGCCCACACCATGGCGCAGCTTTTTGAAAAGCTGACTCCGGTTAAATTCCGCGCACGGATTCTTCATGCCGCTACTCCTTGACAAATTAAACTGCAGTCATAGCGGAATCTTCGCTTCGATCCCGCCCATGCCATTTTATTAAACACTGACGCCGCTGCGGCTGAAGCGGTATCCAACCCCTCGGACCGTCAGAAAATGTTTCGGGTGCGCCGGATCCGGTTCGAAGTATTTGCGCAGACGGACAATGAAGTTATCCAGCGTCCTGGTCTCGGTGTCACTGGTATAGCCCCAGACGGTCTGCAACAGTTCACTGCGCTGGATGGCCTGCCCTTCCTTGCGGAAGAAAAGCGACAGGACACGCACCTCCATTTCGGTCATGTCGATCTCGCCCTGGGCCGTTCTGGCACGGTAGGAGAGCAGGAACACCTCGTTATCACCGAAACGATACCCCTCTTCCACCGGTTCCGGCCGATACCATGATGAGCGCCTCAGCATGCCCTTGACCCGCAGCAGGAATTCCGCCAGGTTGAACGGCTTGGTCAGGTAATCATCGGCACCGTTCTCCAACCCTTCAACCCGGTCGGACTCATCGGAACGGGCTGTCAGCATCAGAAACGGCACACGTGGATCCAGGTTCCTGATCAGGCGGCAGGCTTCAAAGCCGTCCATGCCCGGAAGCATCACATCCAGTATTATCAGGTCAAAACGTTCTACTTCCAGCGACTTGAGAGCGCTCTCACCGGTTTCAAAATGGCTGATGCGCAACCCCTCTTCTTCCAGATTGTAGCAAATGCCCCGCGCCAGGTGAATTTCATCCTCTACCAGCATGATCTGCGGTTTGTCGTTTATCATATCCTGCACCCTACCCTGCCGGAATTTTAATCGTAAAGGTACTGCCTTTGCCCAGACCGGGACTTGTCACGCCCACCGTGCCGCCACAGCCCCTGACGACCGAATCGACGATGTAAAGTCCCAGCCCGGTACCGCGCACGTTTTCTCCGGAAGGCTGGACACGGTAGAAACGATCGAAGATTTTTTTCTGTTCCCTCGCTTCAAGACCACGTCCCTGATCCTGCACCGATAGCTGCAGGGTGTTGCCGGTTTTGATCAACCGGACGGTAATCTCCGGACTCTGGGATGAATAGAGCCTCGCGTTTTCAAACAGGTTGCGAACCACCATCCCCATCTCTTCCGGATCGACCATAGCTTTCAGCGCCGGCTCCGCTTCAAAGGTGATACTGCCGCCATGCGGCATTGTGGACAGTTCACGATCCACATGCTCTCCGACCAGAGCAGTCAGGTCCGTAAGACGGCGCTCGGCCTGTTTGCGACGCTGTTCGAGGCGTGCCGCCATCAGCAGGTTGTTGATCAGGTAATGCAGTCGTTCCGTATCGGCCAGCATCGTGCCGACAAAGGAATCCAGTTTTTCTCCGCTGGGACGCCGCAGACGGATCGTTTCCAGGTGCAACTGTATCGAAGCCAGAGGTGACTTCAATTCATGGGTTACCTGGGAAATGACATTACGCTGCTGCGAATACAGATTTGACTGCCGGTTCCAGAAGACAAAAATCACGTAAACGCCGATCAGGATCAGCAGCAGCATGCCAAGCCCTTCAACCATGACAGGCCAGTTCAACCCGTCTCCGAGAAGTTCGGGACGGTATTTCTCGGCCAACGCCTTGAACTCCCTGTGTTTTCCTATAAACCAGTAAATCCAGAACACCACCAGCGTGATCCAGACCAGCTGAATCGCGATCATGGTCATGACCGGCGTAAAAATGCGTCGTAAAAAGTGCATCACGATCTTAATCCAATCTGTTGATTTATCGTTGCTCCGGTGGCTGAAGAAAAGTTTTTTGGCATGTAATTCATTTTGCGTGCTTGTGAATCCGGGCGCATTCTGATATAAGCATTCAACTCTGAAACAGAGTTATAAATATATACTGGAGAGTATGTCAATGGCTGTTGTGGAATTCAAAAAACTTAAACGACAAATGATGCTCTACAGAATAGTGCAGACCATCCTGATAGGGCTGCTGGCCTTTTTGGCAATGAACTTCCAGAGCCTTTTTGCGATGCGCGGCAAACCGGAACAGTTCATCAGTAGCATGGTAGCTTCCATCCTGATCCAGCTGCTGCTGATTTACCCTGTCTACAAACTGGCCTGGCGTGACGCCGGAATCGAAATCGAAGGAAACTCAACCGGACTCAGCAGCGAGCAACTGACCGCGTTGCGCAAGAAGCGCCTGATAGGCGATCTCTGGAAATTCTGTGCGGTAACTTTCTTCATCGTATTTGTCGCGCTGATTCCGGACGCAAAGAAAGCCGCCGGCGCAACCTGGTTTCTGTCCTCAACTATATTCTCGTTTCTGCTGACCTGCCTGCTCTACTTCCAGTGCTTCAACTTCAGCGCCAAGAAACGGATCAGAGAGATTGGCTGACAAGCCCCTCCCGGCTCGGGGGTACTGATTACTACCGATTCAGTACAACTCGTGACTCAGCGCTTCTGCGTCGTGCTGTTTTGCCCCGGCCTGAAAAACGCCTCCATCCTAGCGAACATATCTCCTGTCCCCACCTTGACTATCTCCGTATCCGGCAGCGACCGCAGAAAGGTTCTGCCGTAGTTCTTGTTGATCACACGACGGTCCAGAATCAGAACCGCCCCCTGGTCCTCACGGCTGCGGATCAGGCGGCCGAAGCCCTGACGAAATTTTATAACCGCCTGAGGCAGCGAAAAGTCCCTGAAAGGGTCGCCGCCATCAGCCTTGATCTTTTCGGCCCGCGCCTGCTGGACCGGCTCGGTCGGCACCTGGAACGGCAGCCTGGTGATGATGACCAGCCGCAGCGCTTCACCCTTGACATCGACCCCTTCCCAGAACGAATCGGTGCCAAACAGCACCGCGTCCCCCTCTTTGCGGAACTGCGCCAACAGCGCATGACGACCCGTTTCCCCCTGTTTGAGAGTAGTCAGCCCCAGCCGGGCCAACTGCGGCGCCAAGGAGGCATGGACGCGGTTAAGCAGGTCATAGGAGGTGAACAGCACGAAAGCACCGCCGCGGGCCAACGTCACCGCCTTCAGAATATGGCTTTCCAGCGCTTCCCGATAGCCGGGCTCGGTCGGCTCCGGCATGTTCTCCGGTATCGCCACGAAGACCTGGCGTGCATAGTCAAAAGGTGACGCCAACTGCAGTTCAGTCAAGCGCTCCTTGGGCAACAGACCGAAACCGGTCCGTTTCTTCAGATAGCCGAACTGCCCCCCCACGGTCAGTGTGGCCGAGGTGACGACAATCGTTTTGAGCCGGTCCAGCACGGTTTCCTTCAGTTGTCCGGATATATCCAGCGGCGCGGCGCAGATACGGGCCTGCACACCGCGACTGCCGTTCCTGGTCTCGATCCAGCGGCAGTACCCCTCGGCATCGGTCGTAAAAAACAGCACTCCGTCGGCCATGGCCTGCAGGCGCCCCTCGATACCGCCGGTATCCAGCAACTGGTCGGCCAGCTTCTCGCGCAGCTTTTCCGGCAGATCTCCGCAGCGGCGCAGCAGTGTACGCAAGGCCGAGGTGTAGTCATTGACAGCATCAGCGAGCACGTGCAGACGCTGGCGGCACTCGTTCCAGAAGGCCCTGCGCTCCACCTCAGCCGTTATGCGCAACTTCTGTTCCCGTCCGGCCACACCTCCGGTGTCATGCTCCACGGATATCGCCAGCCAGTCCATGGTCTGCTCGGTCAGGGCGGACAGATCATGGGCCTTGGGCAGCAGATGGCTTTCCAGCAAACCGGACAGTTCGGCGTACAGGCCTTCCTGTGATTCCGGCAGATCGCGAGCGATGCGCGAAGAAATGATCGTCAGCAGGCCGGCCCGGTTGGCCTTTTGCGGAACAAGACGCTGCAACTGCTTGAGGATGCCGCTGCGGGCGATCGTAAGCGAGAGGTGGCTGGTAGCCACATCCTCCAGATGGTGCCCTTCGTCAAAGATCAACCGGGTAAAAGGGGGCAGGATCGCGGTGGCATCGTAGCCTGTCTCTTTCCGCAGCACGATGTCGGACAGAAGCAGCGCGTGGTTGACCACCAGCACCCTGGCGGCCGACGATTCGCGCCTGGCACGGTAGAAAAAACAGCGGTTGAAATGCTTGCAGCGCGAACGGCTGCATTGATCCGCCTCGCAGCAGACCTCTTCCCAGGTGCTGTGACGGGGAGTGAAGGCCAGGTCGCTGCGACAGCCGTCCTGGCTGGCGTGACTCCATTCGATGATGCTGGTCAGTTCGGCGGAGGAGTCGTCAGGAAACAGGGACGGCTCTGCTTCGGCATGTTCCAGCTTGCGCAGACAGGCGTAGTTGCCGCGCCCCTTGACCAGTGCCGTCTTGAATTCGATCTTTGAATTGCGCGCCAGAAAGGGGAGATCCTTGCGGATCAGCTGCTCCTGCAGATTGATCGTGTTGGTGGAGATCACGACCCGTTCGTTATTGCGCACCGCCCAGAGGATCGACGGCACCAGGTAGGCCAGCGATTTGCCCGTGCCTGTCCCGGCCTCTACCAGAACCACGCCGTCACGGTTAAAAGCCTCGGCCACGGCCAGGGACATCCGCACCTGTTCATCGCGCTGTTCATACCCTTTCAGGTGGGCCATCATGCCATCGGGGGCAAATACACGGCCGATTTCCTCCAGTGAAAGCAGCTCGCCTTTCTTTTCGGTATGGGGGGTCACCACCATGTAGCAGCGCAGGCAGTCGTTGTCGACAATCGAGAAGCCGATGCCCTGGTTGCCGGCTACCGAGGCAATCTCCATATCGGCCGACGAAGGAGTCAGGTCCCCGGAGGGGTGGTTATGGATGACAACGTCGCCGTTCGTGGCACGCACCATGATCGCCGGAACGGCCTGTTTGCTGCCTCGGGCGATCGTTTCCACCTCGCAGACGACACCCTCCACGTTTGTGCGGCCGATGAAAAAGACCTCGTTGCCGCCTGCTGCGGCAATTTCGTGGCGCATCAGGGCGCGGCAATCTTGGGTAAAGTGAGTTTGCATAGGATTTGGTACCAGAACACAGAGCATAAAAAAAGGCACCGCCGAATCCCGGTGCCTGCATGCATTTGTCTGTCCGCTTCAAACCTGAACAGCTCAGTTGATCAACAACCCCACCAATCCCGCGCCGATGATAACCACCATCGGACTGATACTTGACCACTTGAAAA
>JACRCG010000154.1 GCA_016219145.1 Deltaproteobacteria bacterium
AAGAACCTGAAACCGGCCATGCTCCTGAAGGCATTTGCCGAATGGCTGGATAACGGCAAGGATCCGGATATTTCCGAAAGAGATTTGAGTGACAAAGACATCTGGGCAATGCAGAGATCTTTCCTGCAGCAGCTGTTAACAGCAAAGAACTTGAAACGATTACTTCCCGTTGTCATGGACCTGGTGGATTACCATCACCACTATGCCGTGGCACTGCTTGCTCCGCAACCGCACAAGCTCAAGATCCAAAAAATCCGCTACAGGAATCCTGAATTCAATATTCCGCCTGTCACCCTCCACACAACTGGCTGACTTCAATTATGAAATCCAGGATATCCTCGACAGCGGCGCACCCGATATTGCCTGGATGCACAAACACCTTACGGCGGTCGGGTCACATGCCGTCATCTACCCCAACAACAACTTTGTATGCACAGAATCTCTGGACGCTTCATTTTATTCCATCCTGGAGAACCTAGATGGAAAAAGTGAGACCAAAATGGTACTGAGCAGGCTCGGGTTCACGATTGCCGACACTCTTGATTTCCTGGTGTTTGCTCAGCAGGAAGGAATCATCGCGCCCGCCTGATTCTACCGGCTGTTATTTTAAGCCGGATTGCGAACCTACGCAAAAAAGTTGCATTTTTTGAAAGTATTTAGTATATCATCTGTCTCTTTATTGCTGGGTTTGAAATTGCTTCGGATTTGAAAGGTGTCTATCGTCATGCATGACAAGATCAGGGTTTTTTCCGGGAATTCCAATCCGGTACTGGCTAATAAAATCTGTGCAAGCCTGGGAGTGCCGCTTGGCGCTGCCCGTGTGCGGCGGTTCTCCGATGGTGAAGTCATGGTCGAAATCGGCGAAAATGTCCGTGGTCGCGATGTTTATGTCGTCCAGTCAACATGCGCACCGACAAATGACAACCTGATGGAACTTCTGGTAATTACCGATGCCTTGAAACGCGCCTCTGCGGCCACAATAACCGCCGTTATGCCTTACTACGGTTATGCGCGCCAGGATCGCAAGGCTGCGCCGCGCACCCCGATCACAGCCAAACTGGTTGCAGACCTGATCACTACCGCAGGTGTGGACAGGGTTGTAACTATTGACCTGCATGCCGGCCAGATCCAGGGTTTTTTCAATATTCCGGTTGATAACCTCTATGCCGCACCGGTTATCCTCAACTACCTAAAGGACCGCTTCTGCGGCGAGCAGGTTGTGATGGTTTCTCCAGACGCAGGTGGCACGGAACGGGCCAGAGCATTTGCCAAGCGGCTTGACTACTCTCTGGCCGTTATCGACAAACGTCGCACCGGCCCCAACGTTGCAGAAGTGATGCATCTGATTGGTGACGTACGCGGTAAGATTGCCATCATACTGGATGACATGATTGACACCGCCGGCACACTGACCCAGGCAGCCAAGGCACTCAAGGAAAACGGAGCCAAGGCCATCTACGCCTGTGCAACCCATGGGGTACTTTCCGGCCCAGCCATCGAACGGATCAACAACTCCGACATCGAGGAAGTTGTATTGACCGATACTATTCCCCTGGGAGACAAGGAAGCGACAACCACAAAAATCAGGATGCTGTCGGTAGCAGATTTACTGGCGGAAGCCATCCGTCGCATCCATGAGGACGAATCGGTAAGCTCAATTTTTGATTAGTTTAAAATCAATTTATCAGAATAGGGCGGAATAACCGTCACTAAAAGTGGAGGAACAGCATGCAACAAAAACAGATGAATATCGAATTACGCACCATGACCGGAACAGGTGTATGTCGCAGACTCCGTAACGCTGATATGGTTCCTGGTGTCGTTTATGGCAAGGGCGTTGACCCGATGCCGGTAAGTATCAAGACTCGTGACCTGCAGGCTGCCATTTCCGGTGAAGGCGGCCAGAACAACCTGATCACGCTGATAGGCGGCGGAAGCCTGGACCAGAGTATAGCCATTGTGGTAGATCTGCAGCGCGATCCGATCAAGAAGACCTACAAGCACGTCGATCTCCATCGCATCAACCCCAACGAGAAGATTCGCGTGACCGTTCCGGTAACACTGAAGGGAACCGCCATCGGAGTCAAGGAAGGCGGCCTGCTCGACCTGGCTCACCACGAGCTGCACGCCGAGTGCCTGCCTGGTAACATTCCGGATCATATCGAAATCGATGTCACCAATCTCAAGATCGCACACTCGATTCATGTCGGCGAGATCGTACTTCCTGAAGGAGTTGCACTGCTCGACAAAGCCAACATTCCGGTTGTCAGCATTCTCGGCCGCGCCAAGGAAGAAGAAGCTCCGGCAGCCGCCTGATACGAGCGGCATTACACGGCATGAGCACATTTATCATAGCGGGGCTGGGAAATCCCGGCCCCACCTATCAATGGACCCGCCATAACGCGGGTTTCCTTTTTTTGGATCGCCTGGCAAGCAGCGAGAATGCCGAAATCACCCGCAAATCATTTTCCGGGTTGACCGGTGAATGGAGCTATGCCGGCCATCGGCTGATCCTGCTTAAACCGCTTACATTCATGAATCTTTCCGGTAAAGCGGTTATGCAGGCTCTGCAATTCTACAAGCTTCCAACCTCCCAACTGATCGTTATCCATGACGAACTGGACCTTCCCTACGGCACGGTTCGTTTTAAACAAGGTGGCGGACATGGCGGGCATAACGGGCTGCGTTCAATATCGGAACAACTTGGCAAAAATGATTTCATCCGCCTGCGCATCGGGATCGGCAAATCAGCTCACGGAGACACAACCGGCCACGTGCTCGGCAACATCCCTCCGGCACAGATGGAGTATCTCTCCCGAATCCTGGACGGCGGCATCAACATGCTCAAGATGATGCTTGATGAAGGCATTTCCAAAGCCATGAGCCTGAACAACAATAAAAACTTTCTGGAAGGATAGATCACAATGGCCATCAACTGCGGAATCGTCGGACTTCCCAACGTCGGCAAATCCACTATATTCAACGCCCTGACATCGGCGGGCGCCGAGTCGGCCAATTACCCGTTCTGCACCATCGAACCGAATGTGGGGATTGTACAGGTGCCGGACCCACGCATGGACCAGCTTTCCGCAATTGTCAATCCGCAGAAGATCCAGCCAACCACGATTGAATTCGTGGATATTGCCGGTCTTGTCAAAGGCGCCAGCCAGGGAGAAGGCCTGGGAAACCAGTTTCTGGGGCACATCCGCAGCGTCGATGCGGTCGTGCATGT
>JACRCG010000155.1 GCA_016219145.1 Deltaproteobacteria bacterium
GATCGAGGAGGATGCCATTACCGGGGGCATGATCCCGAAGGTGGTCTGCTGCGCGGACGCTCTCAGGGACGGAGTCAAGAAAGCCCATATCATTGATGGACGGATGGAACATGCGGTGCTGCTGGAAATTTTTACCGATGTCGGCATCGGTACGGAGATTGTAAAATGACATCAGATCAGTGGATCGAGAAATCCGACAAATATATAATGAAAACCTACGGCCGCTACCCGATCGTGCCGGTTCGGGGTGAAGGGTGTCGCCTGTGGGACGCCGATGGCAGGGAATACCTGGATTTCCTCGGAGGAGTTGCGGTCAACAACCTGGGGCACTGTCATCCCAGGGTGGTCAAGGCGCTACAGGAACAGGCCGCCCGGCTGATCCACTGTTCCAATTACTACCAGATTCCGCAGCAGATCGAACTGGCCGAGTTGCTCTGCAGCCATTCATTCGCCGACAAGGCTTTTTTCTGCAACAGCGGTGCCGAAGCCAACGAGGCGGCCATCAAGCTGGCCCGTAAATACAGCCGCGACACCCATGGTCCGGAACGATACGAGATCATTACCGCGGCCGACTCCTTTCACGGCCGTACCATGGCCACGGTCTCGGCGACAGGGCAGGAAAAGGTGCAGCGCTTCTTCGATCCGCTGCTGCATGGTTTCACCCACGTTCCATTCAACGATGCGGCCGCACTGGAAGCAGCGGTCACGTCCAATACCTGTGCCGTGATGCTGGAGCCGATCCAGGGCGAGGGGGGGGTCAATATCCCTTCAGCCGGCTATTTCCAGGAAGTTCGCCGTATCTGTGATCAGCATGATCTGCTTTTGATCTTCGACGAGGTACAGGTCGGCATGGGCCGTACCGGTAAGATGTTTGCGTATGAGCATTTCGACGTGGTGCCGGACATCATGACGCTTGCCAAGGCGCTGGCCGGCGGGGCTCCGATCGGCTGCATGCTGGCCAAGGACCGTTTTGCAACGGCTTTCGTGCCCGGCACCCACGGTTCAACCTTCGGCGGTAATCCGCTTGTTTGCGCGGCGGCGATTGCCACGGTGCGAACCATTCTGGAAGAGGGCATCCTGAACAGGACCGAGGAGATAGGCGAGTATCTGGTGGGAGAGTTGGAAACTCTTGCTGATAAATATCCGTTTGTAAATGAAGTTCGCGGAATAGGACTGATGATCGGAATGGGGCTGTCGATTCCGGGGGCAGAGATAGTCAGGAAGGGACATGCCCGGGGAGTGCTGCTGAATGTGACCCATGATACGGTGCTGCGTTTTGTTCCGCCGTTGGTCGTGAGTAAACAGGAAATCAACACTATGATCGGGATCCTGGAAGGCATTTTTGCTGAGATTGAAGTTTAGCAGCTTACAAATTGTTACCACGCATACAGGGTTAGGAGACATATTGATGGCGCGACATTTTCTGGCGTTGCACGATTTCAGCGAAATTGAACTTTACGGGATGCTGACTCTGGCTCGTGAATTGAAAGAGAAACAGAAGCAGGGCGTACCCCATAAACTGCTGGACGGCAAGACCGTGGCGCTGATCTTCGAAAAGGCTTCCACCAGGACCAGGGTTTCCTTCGAGGTGGGTGTCTTTCAACTGGGCGGGCATGGGTTGTTCATCTCTTCAGCCAACTCCCAGATGGGGCGCGGCGAACCGATCAAAGATACGGCGCGGGTCATGGCGCGTTACTGTGACGGCGTGATGATCCGCACCTTCGGCCAGGAAATTGTCGATGAGTTTGCGCGCTATTCGGACGTGCCGGTCATCAACGGCCTGACCGACATGTTTCACCCCTGCCAGATCATGGCCGACCTGATGACGGTTATCGAGCAGAAGCGCACCTATGAGGGGCTGGTGTACGCCTGGGTCGGTGATGGCAACAATATGGCCAACACCTGGATCGAGGCTGCGGCGATTTTCGGCTTTGAGCTGCGACTGGCCTGCCCGAAAGGATATGAACCGGACGCAGCGGTTATGGCTTGGGCAATGGCCAAGGCCCCCGGTAAAATCACCTTGACGTCTGATCCGAAAGTTGCGGTAGCCGGTGCCGACGTGATCAATACCGATGTCTGGGCCAGCATGGGGCAGGAGGCAGAACAGAAGATTCGCGAGCAGGCCTTTGCCGGCTACTGCCTGGATGATGCGCTGGTGTCCCTTGCAAAACCTGACTGTATAGTGTTGCATTGCCTTCCCGCCCATCGCGGCGAAGAAATATCCGACTCGGTAATCGAGGGAAAACATTCGGTTGTCTGGGATGAGGCCGAGAACCGTCTGCACGTGCAAAAAGCAATCATGGCTACATTGATTAAGTAGGGTTAAATATTCTTTAAAGAGGAGGTTTTATGGCAATGACAGAAAAACGTGAAATCAAGAAGATTGTGCTGGCCTATTCGGGGGGGCTGGATACCTCGATCATCCTCAAATGGCTGAAAAACGAGTACGGCTGCAAGGTTGTGGCTTTTTCGGCCGACCTGGGCCAGGGCGATGAACTTGATCCGATTCGTGAGAAGGCTTTGGCCACAGGTGCCGACAAAGTCTATATCGACGATCTCAAGGAAGAGTTTGTGCGTGATTTCGTATTCCCGATGTTTCGCGCCAATGCCATCTACGAGGGGCATTACCTGCTGGGCACCTCTATCGCCCGTCCGCTGATCGCCAAGCGCCAGATGGAAATAGCCGCCAAGGAAA
>JACRCG010000157.1 GCA_016219145.1 Deltaproteobacteria bacterium
GACGACCAAGCTGAGAGATGGTTTTTTCCACCTTTTTTCACCATATCTGTAAAAAAGACTAAAAGAGTATTTTTATCCTATTGACAAGAGCATGATTGGCTGGTATTACCATAAACATTAATCATTACTTTTACTCAAAAGGAGAATCTTACTTATGTGCCTCACTACACTCGTAACCCAGCAGGCCCCTGATTTCACCGCGGAAGCGGTCATGCCCGACAACACTTTCGGAAACATCACACTCTCCGGTCTCAAGGGTAAATACGTCCTGCTGCTGTTTTACCCGCTTGATTTCACCTTTGTCTGCCCCTCTGAAATCCTGGCCTTTGACAAGCGGGTTAACGAGTTCAAGAGCAAGAACTGTGAAGTGATCGGTATTTCCGTTGACTCCAAGTTCACCCATCTGGCATGGAAGAACACCCCCATCGAGAACGGCGGCATCGGCAACGTGCAGTATCCGCTGGTGCAGGACCTGAACAAGGAAATTGCCAAGTCCTACGGCATCCTCTTCAACGGCTCGGTCGCGCTGCGCGGCCTGTTCCTGATCGACCCGACCGGAAAGGTCCGTCACTGCATCATCAACGACCTGCCGCTGGGCAGAAGTGTTGTAGAGGCGTTGAGGATGGTTGACGCGGTCCAGTTCTCCGATACCCACGGTGAAGTCTGCCCGGCCAACTGGCAGGAGGGCGAGGAAGCGATGAAGCCTACCGCCGAAGGGGTCGCCTCATACCTGGCTAAACACGCAAAATAGATTTATCCGTTCCCGGACTTCCATAACCGGGATTGAAGAAACACAAAGACGCGGCTGATCATCAAGCCGCGTCTTTTTTTTGTCGTAAATCCGGAAAGCAATTCCAGGCCGGAAACGGCTGCGCCTGCCAAAAAATATGTCAATTTTAATGTTTCTGTCAAAAATTGAGACATGTGTCTCTGTGCTATTACTACGATCCATATCGTAGTTTGAAGTAATACCCTGTTTTTAATGAACATTGTTGTCCGGGAAGTTTCTTTCATTCTTGGCTCTTTTCTTGCGATACATCCGGAATGGACTGAAATGGTGTAACTGGTTGATTTGCTGTAATTAATATTATGGTTCCGGCACGGGATGTGCTGTAAGCAAGCACTTACATCGCGAGGAAATATGAACGTGAAAAAATCGGCAAGGGAGCGGATTCTGGAAGCGGCTTTCGAACTCATGTCCGAAAAGGGTTTTGCGGGCGCATCTACCCGCGAGATCGCCCAGCGGGCCGGGGTGGCGGAGGTGACTATCTTCCGTCAATTCACTAACAAGGAAATTCTGTTCCGTCAAATAACACAAAGCTACTCCACAATCCCGGTGATTGAGGAGTTGATACCGTCGCTGCTTGACAAGCCGATAAACGAGGGTATTGCAGTTCTGGTGGATGCTTTTATCGGAAGACTGTCCGATAACAAACCCTGGATACGCATGTTTCAAATGGAACTGCAGCGGGATCCGGATACTTTCCGTCCATTGTTCCAGTCGTTTCTGGACGAGCTTTACCGGGTCTGCGGCAGCTATTTTACAGAGATTCTGCGGAATGGTTCTTCTGTCTGCTGCGATCCGCAGCTGGCCGCAAGAATATTCGTGATGCTCTGTTACGGTTGCTTCCAGGTGGAAGAGATGCAGTTGGGCGGTTCCTGTAAAAGCATGGAGAACAAATCATTGATTGATTCGATCGTGAATTTGCTTTGCAACGGAGTGGCCGGTGCTGTTTCCGGGGCGACTCCGCATTGCTGAATATTTGGCCGTTGTCGGGATTGGCTTACTGAAACGTGAAATCGAATCAGTTCGGGAGGGGGGATCTGAATCAGGGCGGTAAGACGAATATGAAGCTATTGCTTTTTATGGCTGCAAGAACGGATTGATAGAAATCTGCATATTTACTTCTGGAAAGGAGGGAATATTTTGAGAGACCACCAGAAAGAAAATTCAGGGCGCATTCGGCGCAATTTCCTGAAAGTAACGGGGGGGGCGCTTGCGTTGTCATCGTTGATGTTGGCGTCGCCGCTCATGGCAGCCGACTATTCGTTTTCCGGCGAGTCCAACACGATCTTCCGCATGAGGACGACCATTGATAAAAAGGATATCTACCCGGTTTACGAATACCTGCGTATGAACATGACCGACAATCGTGGTGACGGTTCCGCGGTTTCCTTCTACCTTGGCGCCTGGGGACGTGTCGACCTGGCCGACAAATCCACCGACAAGTATTCCGACGCCGATCTCCAGTATGCCTACCTCAGCTATCGGGCTGCCAGAAACAATACCGTTGTCAATCTGGGACGTCAGTTTGTAACCGAAGGTGTCGCCGCCGAAAGGTTGGACGGCCTGTATCTGCGGAATGATTTCGGCGCCGGAATCAGCGCCGCCGCCTTTGCTGGCAAAGCTGTGATCACCGAGCCCAGCTACAAGGGGGGCAACGTCGTCTACGGAGCCCGCCTGTCACAGGGGATGCCGAAGTATTACAACATCGGCCTGAGCGCGTTGAAAAGCGAGGGTGACGACAAATCCCGCTACCGCGAGGAGGAGGGGTTGGACATCTGGCTGCATCCGCTCAAGCAGGTCGACCTCACCGGGCGTACCTCCTACAATTCCATCACCGGCGGCTGGATGGAGCATGCCTACGCGCTTTCGATAACGCCGCTGGAGAGCCTGAGAATCAGTGGCGACATTTCGAACATAAACTACAGGGATTATTTCTTTAACGTGACCACCGCGGCATTGAAGCTGATCAGCGGGAACATGGGCATCATCGACCCGAATGAAAAACTGATGGCTGCGGGTGCCGCCGTTTCCTATTCCCCGATCAAGAATCTCACCGTTTCCGCAGATTACAAGAACTATGATTATGAAGTTGCCGGCAGCTCGGATTACTTTGGCGGCAAGCTGAGCTATTCAATGCCGGATTCTTTTGCGGCGGGCTTCGGCGCGCACCGCATGGAAGGGGAGAACGACCGGCTCCGTTACAGCGAATATCGTCTGTATCTGTCCAAAAAGCTTGGCCATGCAGATTTGACGGTTGATGCGATCAACGTCAGCTACGATAAAAAGATCAATGGCGTCAGAAACAGCTATGCCATTACCGGATCGGCCGGCTATGAATTCGGTCCGAAGCTGAAGGTAGTCGCTGATGTGGAATATTCAAAGAGCCCCGATTTCGACAACGAGGTGCGCGGGCTTGTGAAGATCACTTATCTTTTCGATACAAAGCGCAGCGAAGGGAGGGGCAAGAGTGAAAAATAAAATTTCGATAATGTTGATTCTGCTGGCGCTGTGTTTTCTCCATGCCTGTGCGAATACCGGCAGCGTGGCAAGAATCCATCCCGAAGCGGTAAAGGGGCTGGTCAACTGTACCGAGTGCCATTCGGATTCGTGGGGCACGATGAATCACCAGGCGGTCGATTTCTATAAAAAACACCGCTTCTATGCCGGCACCTCGCGTCAGGCGTGCGCCGCATGCCATCAGGAGTCGTTCTGTACCGACTGCCATGCACACAAGGAAGAAATCAAGCCCAGTGACAAGTTTGCCGATTCTCCTGAACGTTCGCTTCCGCACCGCGGTGACTATCTCAGCCAGCACAAGATCGACGGCAGGGTTAACCCGACATCATGCGTGAAGTGCCATGGCCGGCAGAATAATGAGAGGTGCGTATCATGTCACAGATAAAACCATCTCTGGCAATTATCTCGATCGCAATGGCGCTGGCCATCGGCGGTTGTGGCGACAAAAATCCGCAGGCAACTTTCAATGCCGACAGCGGCCAGCATCTGGCCGGTTGGGATGTGGCACACAAGACGGCCGGCACGGCTGATCTGGAGTCCTGCTTCGAATGTCACGGGGACAGTCTTGAGGGCGGAATTTCAAAGGTCAGCTGCACCCAGTGTCATCTCGGCAGCCCGGGCGCGGTACACCCGCTTAACTGGGGACAGTACGCCTATGCCCGCCACAAGGCTTTTGTCAATGCTGAAAAATCCGCTGCAGATCCAAGTGGCACATCAAAATGCACAGTCTGTCACGGACCGACTCTTGCCGGCCTTGGCGCCGCACCGGCCTGCGCGACCGCCTGCCATCTGGGCGGTGTGTCCGGCAAGCACCCGTCCGTCTGGACGCAGTATTCAAGCCATGCCAACTATATGAAAGGCATTGGCTATGCCCCAACCACATGCAGCACTGCGGCATGCCATGGCACCGACTCCAAGGGGGTGTTCCTGAGCGGACCTTCCTGTTTCTCCTGCCACCCGGCCGATCCGACCGTTCTTTCGCCGGTGCCGGACAAGCATCCGCACAACCTGGCGGCCACATGGAACACCACGCCAAAAGTAGCCGGCGGCCACGGTTATTACACGATCAATACGCTTAACGGCGACATCTCTTCTTGCAACACCAGTATCTGTCACGGAACCGGCGGCTCTGCACCTTCATGCAACGGCTGCCATTAATGCTAACTGAGTAGATGCTTGCGGTTGAAAAACCGCTCATAGTTACGGAAGGAGGAATTAATGAACACAGCCTTGCAGAGATTTACAGCATGGGTGTTGCTCGCCGGTCTCACTCTGATTCTCGCCGCTTGCGGCGGTGGTGGCGGCGGTGGTGGCGGCGGGGGCGGCCCTGTTCCGATGACCACAATATCCGTTGCAACAAAAGGCGTGATTCAGGGCGCATCGGTGACAGTTCACCAGCTGCTTTCGGACGGCAGGACCGGAAGCCTGCTCGGTACTGGCGCGACCGGTGTTGCCGGGGTCTATTCCGTGAATATACCGTCATCCCAGACCGTCGGCCCGCTGCTTGTGACGGTTGCCGGTCAGGCCGGAGCCAAAAGGGACGTATCCGTGCCGGGCGCAACGACCCCGGTGGATTTCACCGCTGCGGAAGCCTATCATGCCGTAGCCAACAATGTCGTTCCCGGCCAGACGATTGTCGTCAGTTCCCTGACCGAGGCCGCTTACAAGAAACTGCAGCAGATCCTTACCGTCAGCCCCGCCCTGGCTACTCCAGCCCGGATTGCGGGTGCGGTGGATGCGGCCAATGCCAGGGTTGCAGCGCTGTTCGGCATAGGCAACATTCTTGCTGATCCCGCCGGCGACACCACCTATCAGGCGGCCCTTCTGATTCTCGACCAGATGATCATCGATCTGGCTCCCGGAAATACCGTCACACTGTTCAACCTTGTCAACCCGGCTTTTGCCAATGTTGGCAGCCCGGCTTACCAGACCTATCTGAACGCGCTGGTCGCCGCGGCCAACCGGGCGGCGCTTGCCAACCCGGCATTGGCGGCTGAAATCCAGGCGATAGTGGCATTGGCTTCCGCACCGCCAGCCGAGCCGGACTGGACCGATCTTACCGCACCGACCGCTCCGTCAAACCTGGCAGCAACCGTGAACGCCCTGACTGCCAGCACCAGTTCTGTCGTTCTCTCGTGGAGCCCATCCACGGATGCCAACGGTATCGCTGGGTACGATGTCTACCGTGACGGAGTCAGGATCGCCACCGTGACAACCGTTGCCTATACCGACCAGCCGCTGGCCAATAATGCCACCTACAACTACTTCATTATTGCATTCGACGCTGCCGGAAACCGTTCGGTTGCCAGCGCCGCGCTTGCCGTTCCGGTAGCGGTGGCGGCGACTGATGTCACACCGCCGACAGCTCCCGGCAATCTGTCCGCATCGACCTTCGCGCTGAGCCAGACCACCAGCTCGGTGGTGCTGATGTGGAGTCCGGCCACTGACAACAAAGCCGTAACAGCTTATGAAATCTACCGCGACGGCAGCCTGATCGCCACGGTGGCGACACCCGGCTATACCGATCCGCTGGTCTCGATTTCCACCACCTATCTGTACTACATCGTAGCCATGGATGCCGCCGGAAACCGTTCGGTCCCGAGCAACCAGCTGTTGGTGACTCCCAACCAGCCGTCTCTTGGTGTCATTGTGAATGGCCAGCTCTCTCCCGGCATTATCGGACTTCCGGGAGCCGATGTCATAGCACCCACGGCGCCGGCGTCACTTACCGCCACTACCTTTGCCCAGACCGCCACCACC
>JACRCG010000158.1 GCA_016219145.1 Deltaproteobacteria bacterium
CTCCGGACAGCCCGATGTTTCCGGCCGCATCGTAGGCTTTGGCCGAGATGCTGGGGATGCCCTCGGCTATGGTCAGCGTGTCGAGCTGGTATCCGTAAAGACCGCCGCTGCTGGTCGCCTTGAGGATTCCGTCCAGATAGAATTCCACCTTGCTGACGCCGACGTTGTCTGTGGCCGAGGCGCTGATCGATACGGTCCCGCTGATCGTGCCGCTGTTGGCCGGCAGTACGATTGAAACCGTCGGTGCGCTGGTGTCGTTGAATACGTTCACAATGCTTTCGGCAGACACGCCTACGTTTCCGGCCGCGTCGTAGGCCCTGGCCGAGATGCTGTGGGTTCCGTTGGCTATGGTCAGCGTGTCGAGCTGGTATCCGTAGACCTCTCCGCTGCTGGTAGATCTGAGGATTCCGTCCAGATAGATTTCCACCTTGCTGACGCCGACGTTATCTGTGGCCGAGGCGCTGATCGATACGGTCCCGCTGATCGTGCCGCTGTTGGCCGGCAGTATGATCGAAACCGTCGGTGCGCTGGTATCGTTGAATACGTTCACAATGCTGTCGGCTGACACGCCGATGTTCCCGGCCGTGTCGTAGGCTCTGGCCGAGATTGTGTACTGGCCGTTAGCCACCGATATCGTGTCCCATGCGTACTGATAAGGAATGGTGTTGAATGCTGCGGCCATCACGCTGTTGACATATATTTCCACCCTGGCGACAGCCACATCATCAGTTGCACTGCAGGAAACCATGACCGTTCCGCTGGCGCTGCCGGTAACAGGAACTGAACAGGAAACAGTCGGAGGGGTCAGCTCGCTGGCCACAATCGCCGAAATTGAAGTCGTTCCGACATTGCCGGCGGCATCGTAGGCTTTGGCGGTAATGGAATAAGTCCCCGGCTGAAGTGCCCTTGTGTCCCAGGTGAACTCGTAGGGCGCGGTGGCAACGGTTGACTGGATATTGCCGTTTACAAGAAATTCAACTTTTACGACACCGGTGTTATCCGTTGCGCTTGCGCTGACCAGAACCGTGTCGCTTATTTTTGCGTTGTCACCCGGGTTGGTAATGGAAATTGACGGGGGTATCGATTCGAGGACTGTTATGATATTGGAATAAGAACTTTCGATGCTGCTGGTGTTATAGGCCGTGACTGCAAATGAATAGTTCTTGGCGGGGTCCAGGCCCGAAATTGTTGCAACGGTCTGGTTGCTTACATCCTGTACCGAGGGTGCGGCGAAACCATCGACTCCGTAATATACCTTGTATCCTGCCAGGTTGACTTCGCTGTTCGGATCCCACTTGAGCTGTACGTCCAGAGCGGATGCTGTTGCTGCCCATACCAGACTGATCAGGATCATTGCTATGATCTGTGTCGTTTTCATATGATCTCCTCGACGTGTACAAAAAAACCGGATCGCTGCCATCATCTTCTGATAGTTCGGCGACCCGGCTGTCTCGGGGAGACCCTTGGGCTTTCCGTCCCACCCTCGCGGATGGTTTAGTATTATCGCTACCTATGGTTCATACCCTGTTGATGTGTCCATTATTGTTTAATTAGCCCTGATCGCCTGTGACAGTCGTCACCAAACTTCTTCATTAACTGAGGTCGCAAAAAAAAAGACAGCCGGGACCGGATACCGCAATGGTATCCGGTCCCGGCTGTCGGGACGCCACGTTCTGGAGAAACCGGTCTTATTCGGTTGTGTTATTGACTTCCGGTTGTTCCAGGAGATTCATCTTCCAGGTCAGGTACAGAGATTCGACCTTGTCCCGGGCCCAGGGTGTTTTGCGCAGGAACTTCAGGCTGGACGCAATGCTGGGATCATTGGTAAAGCATCTGATGTCGATAGTTTTCCCCATTGTTTCCCAGCCGAAATGTTCCACCAGCTGTTCCAGTATCATTTTCAACGTGATGCCATGCAGTGGATCGTTGGGCCCGTTTTCCATTGTTTACACCCAGTCGTCGATGGCCGAGATCAGCTTGCCACGGATTTCAGCCAGTTTTTCTTCGGAGGTGATCTTGTGCCCGAATATATCTCGTACATAAAATACGTCGGCCACCTGATCCACCTTGGTTGAGATTTTGGACACTCCGATGTAGAGCCCCAGTTCTGTCAGAGTGCTGGTGATAAGATATAGCAGGCCGACCTTGTCATGGGCATATATGTCCATGACGGTATAGCTTTCGGAAACTTCGTTGTCTATGTCCACCCTGGTAGCAAAACGGGGTGCCGGACGCGAAGTCAGCAGGGTGGGGCGCTGCCGTTTGGCTACCAGCTCCGTTACCATGGTTTCCCCATGGAGTACCCGCCGCATGTCCTCCTGTATCCTCTGCCAGCGGTGTTCATCGGTTATCAGCATGCCCTGTGGGGAGTTGACCTGCAGAATGTCAAGAACCTTGCCGTTGTTGCTGGTATTGATCTGGGCTCCCAGAATGTTGACCCCGTTGGCGGCCATCACGCCGGTGATGCGTGAAAAGAGGCCGGGCATGTCGTGGGCGCAGATTGTGAATTCCGAATAGCCGCTTTCCGGTTGATGTGTGACCCGCATCAGGATGCCGTCCCGCTCCTGGCCGATCAACATGCGGGTGTGCTCGCAGATCAGTTGCGGCGTGTTGGAAAGCAGCAGGCGAACCGGCATCGCCGTCAGTTCCTCGCGTACTTCGCTGGCCGGGAAATCGTTTTCCAGCATCTCGGCGACTTTCCTGATTATCGACTTGACCCGTTCACTGCTGGCTTCCTGCTGGAATTCGCCACGATCCAGGATGCCGAAGGATTTTTCGTACAGTTCCTGGAAGAGTGAAGCCTTCCAGTTGGTCCAGACATCCGTGCCGACCGCACGTACATCTGCCACCGTCAGCAGGTAGAGCATCTTCAGATTCTCGCTGGTTTCCATCTGGCGTGCAAACTGGGCAATCATCTTTTCATCGTTAAGGTCGCGGCGCTGGGAGATATGTGCGAACAGCAGGTGCTGGCGCACCAGGAATTCAAGCCGTTCGCTGTCTTCGCGGGAGAGTCCCATCCGGCGCGAGATGGTCGGGATCATGGCGGCTCCCTTTTCCGCATGTCCGCCACCTTCGCCTTTGCCGATATCGTGGAACAGAACTGCCAGTATCAGCAGTTCCGGCTTGCCGATCTGGGCTGCCACTTCGCAGGGCAGAGGCAGCTTTTCCTTCAGCTCTCCGCTGAGCATCCTCTCTGTCTGTTCGACAGCGAAAAGGGTGTGAATATCGACGGTATAGATGTGGTACATGTCGTGCTGTACCTTGCAGTATATATGTTCGAGTTCAGGGATGAAGCGGTTGAGGAATTCCAGGTGATGCATCAGGCGCATGTTGCCGGTCACATCCTTTGGCGCGCGCAGAATGTTCATGATGGACTGGTTTACCTCGCGACTGCGGCGGAACTTGTCGTTCACCAGATGCAGGTTCTTTCTGATGGCGCCTTTTACCCGGATATTAAGGCTGACGCCATGTTTCTGGGCCAGCTCGAAGATGCGCATCAGTACGGCAGGATTTTTTGTGATTACCGATTCATCAGGTATGATCAGTTCACCCTTGAGCACAAAACAGCCGTCACCCACCGGCCTCCTGACGAAATAACCGAGAATCTTGAGAGCGCCCTCATCGCGCCAGATACATCGTGAAACCAGGCTGGAGGTGAAATGTTCGACCTTGTTGGCGTGACGGTAATAGTCGCGCATGAAGTCCTCGACCGCCAGTACCCGGTTGCGGTCTTTGTAGCCCATGAAGAGGGCCAGGTGCACCTGGGCGTCGAAGGTAAGCTGGTCGTTCTTTCGTCCGCTGAAATAGTGCAGCTCATTGCGGATGCGCCAGAGATAGTCCAGCGCCGCGTCGTGCAACTCCAGCTCATCTTCGGCCACGATGCCCTTGATGATCAGCTCGCGCGGGTCGGAAAACTTGAACTTGACGCGCGCCACCCACATGGCGGTCTGCAGATCGCGCAACCCCCCTTCGCCCTCTTTGATGTTGGGCTCCAGCAGGTAGACTGTGGAGCCGTATTTGTCCCGGCGGCCCTTCATGTCGGAGATCTTCTCCTTGATGAACTTATCGCTGGATTTGGTGAGGATTTGGGTGAAAATGACCTTGTGCAGGTTTTCGAACATTTTGCGGCTGCCGGAGAGAAAGCGGGCGTCCATCAGCGCGGTTTTGACCGTGCCGTCCGAGGCCGCCATTTCAACGCAATCGTTGATCATCCGCACCGAATATCCCACATCGAGGCGCATGTCCCACAGGAAGTAGAGCAGCTTCTGTGCGATCCCCTCCACCATCGGCGTCGGCATGCTTCCGTCATGCAGGAACATTATATCGATGTCCGAAAACGGGTTCAATTCGCCACGGCCGTAGCCTCCCACCGCCACCAGGGTCATGTGCTCCAGGAGCGCGTCTCCGCCGGCCAGGTCGTAGATGATGGAGCGGAACAGCTTGTTGTTCA
>JACRCG010000161.1 GCA_016219145.1 Deltaproteobacteria bacterium
AATATCTGGACAGTGGTGCGGATCTGGTCACATTCAGCGGCGACAAGCTGCTGGGGGGGCCACAAGCCGGAATCATCGTCGGCAAAAAAAGCCTGATCGAACCGATGAAACGTCACCCGCTCCTGCGAGCCCTGCGTATGGACAAGCTCACTCTGGCCGCGCTTGAAGCGACCTTGCGGCTCTACCGAGACGAACGGCAGGCCCTGGCGGCCATCCCGACCCTGCGAATGCTGACCATGTCGGCCGTTGAGCTCTCCCGCCGGGCAGACCGCATCATCAGATATCTGCGAAGACGCCTTCCCGAAACTGTCTCCTTCGCCCGTCATCCGGGCGAATCAAACGCCGGAGGGGGCTCTTTTCCACTGCTGCAACTGCCTACAGCGCTGATTGAAGTCTGTTTCGCCGGGGCAACTCCGTTCCGGATTGAAACCGCGCTGCGCCTGACCGCTACGCCGGTAGTCGGGCGCATTCACCGGGATCGCTTTCTGCTGGACGCCCGCACCCTCCTTGATTCGGATTTACCCCGTCTGGTTGCATCTCTTCAGGAAGCTGTTATACTGCTTGCGGAGAAATAATTAATGGCCGCATATAAATCCATAGCCCTGATTCCGGCCGCAGGAATGGGCAAGCGGATGGGCGCTTCCATCAACAAACAGTATCTGCTGCTGGACGGCTTGCCGATTGTGGCCCGCACTATCTCGGTTTTCGAGAAATCTCCGCTGATCGATGCCATCTACCTGGTGATTCCGGCCGACGAGATTCCTTACTGCCGAGAACATGTTGTCGAAGCCTGCGGCTTTAAAAAGGTGGTCGCGATTGTTCCCGGCGGCAAGGAACGCCAGAATTCGGTCATGAACGGGCTGAATGCCATGCGGGCCGTTGTGGCCGATAACGATGTAATTTTGATCCATGACGGCGTCAGGCCGCTGGTGACCGAAGCCATGCTGTGCGAATCCATCGAAGTTGCCAGCAGACGCGACGGCGCGCTGGTGGCGGTGCCGGTCAAAGACACCATCAAGAGTGTGCGTGATGGCGTCGTGCAAGACACTCCTTTACGCGAGAATCTCTGGCAGGCCCAGACGCCGCAGGCGTTTCGTTTCGGCCTCATCCATGCCGCCCATCTGGCGGCCGAGGCAGATGGCTTTACCGGCACCGACGACGCCTCGCTGATCGAACGCAGGGGCGGCGAAGTCTGCATCGTCCGTGGAGATTATCGTAACATCAAGATAACCACACCCGAAGATCTTGTATTGGCAGAAGCATTCCTGACAGGAATAAACAGGGAGGGATAATTATGGCTTCGCATGCGCCAGATAAAATTCTTATCGTTGATGACAACCCTGAAGTTGCCGCAACCCTGAAGCTTTACCTGGAAGACAGGGGTTATTCCACTTCGTGGGCTGATGACGGCCAAACTGCTCTTGATTTAATGCTGGATGGAAACAACTTCGCTCTGGTTCTGCTTGATATCAGCATGCCGGATCTTGACGGCCTGACTGTCCTGAAGCAGCTCCGAAACTCCGGCTGCGACGCTGCCGTCGTCATGATGAGCGGACACGGCAACGAAGAGATGGCTGTTGAGTGCATGCGAAACGGCGCCGAAGACTACGTCTCCAAACCATTTGTCCTGTCGGATCTGTTTCAGCGCATTGAACGGGCACGAAACCATCGTCAGGAATTGATCGAGAAGAGATTGCTTGAACAGGAAAAAGAGAATTTCTCACTCATGCTGTCCCATGACATGAAAAATCCAATGACCGCCGTTATCGGTTCGATAGATATTATACGCGAGGGACGCCTGGGGCCGGTCAACGAGGAGCAGGTCGAATACCTTCAATCCGCCATAGACAGCTGCAATGAAGTCGTTACCATGATCGACAACCTGCTTGATATCAGAAGATTTGAAACCGGGAAAATGCCGTTGAACATCCGCTCCTGCAATATTGCCGAGATCATCCGGAAAAGCTGTGAGCCCTTTGCCAGAACAGCCAAACACGATGGTATCAGTTTTTCGATAAATATTGACAGTTCCGTAACCGATCTCGCCGTTGACAGCAGGGCCTTTGGCAGGATACTGGGCAATCTGCTGGGCAACTCACTGAAGTTCACCCCTGAAGATGGGGAAATTGAAGTATCCTGCAGCTCTGTCGAAAACACGCAAGACAACCTGGCGCAAATCCCGCCGTACGTATCCATTCCGCACAGCCTCTCAAAGTCGGTGCGCCTCACCAGATTAAGCGTTCGTGACACCGGCAACGGCATGCCGCAACAAGAACTAGGGCGGATATTTGATCGGTTCACCCAGGTAAAAAGCCGCACGGGCCGGGAGAACATCGGCGCTGGACTCGGACTGGCATTTTGCAAATGGGCGGTGGAAAGCTTCGGAGGCGTGATCTGGGCTGAAAGCATGGTTGGAATCGGGAGCGAGATTATTATTTTACTGCCGGACAAAGATACTCATCCATAAAAAAACCGGACGGGACAACTCCATGAAAACCGTATTAGCGATACTGTTGGCAATTACTATTTTTTGCTGCCCGGCAATTGCTGCCGACCTTGATCTAAGCAAGTCCATTTCTATTGGAAGCGGACCCAAAACCGTCATTGAATTTACCGACCCGGATTGCCCGTTCTGCCGCAAGGCTTCAAAATACTTTGAAGGCCGTAGCGATGTAAAGCGCCATGTGTTCTTCTACCCCCTGCCACGCCACCCGAAAGCAAAGGAAAAAGCCAGGTACATCCTGTCGCAAATGGACCGGGCCGCAGCCTATCGTACTGTCATGTCGGGGAAGATGGATTCTGTCCAGAAATACGAAGGGGTGACGCCGTTTGGCGCCAAACTGCAGGAAGAGCAGATGGAAATTGCCAGGAAACACAAGATCGACTCCACTCCGACCTTTATGATCAACGGCAGGATTATCGTCGGCTTTGATCAGAAGAAGATTGAAGAGGCGCTCGGGAAGTAGTCGTCTGATAATAAGTTCGCAACTAACCCCTCTAAATCTCCCCTTATCAGGGGAGACTTCAAGGCATGAAATTGGAAGATCGGCTACCCAGCGCCTCTAAATCTCCCTTTATCAGGGGAGACTTCAAGGCTTCCCCCCTGACAAGGGGGGACTGAGGGGGGTTGGTTTAAGCGAACTAAAACTCCATCGGCATGGCCTTGACCTGCTTCGCCGTAAAAACCGGACCATCCTTGCACACATAGACATTGCCGACATTGCAGCGCCCGCACTTCCCCAGACCGCATTTCATCCTGTTTTCCAGTGTCGTATAAACCTGTTCATCGGTAAAGCCGAGCTTTTCCAGCACCGGCAGCGTGAACTTGATCATGATCGGCGGTCCGCAGACCAGCGCAATGGTATTATCGGCGCTCGGCGCGGCTTCCTCCAGTATCGTCGGCACAAAACCGACCTTGCCGTCCCATTCCGGGCCGTTGCCACCAGGATCAACGGTCTTGACCAGGCGTACATCAGCCCTTTCCTGCCACTCCTTCAACTCCCGCTTGTAGACCAGATCACTTTCGGTACGCGCGCCGTAGACAATCGTGATATCGCCAAACTTGTCGCGCCAGTCCAGACAGTTCCAGATCAGGGTTCTGAGAGGCGGCAGGGCGATACCGCCGGCCACGAAGACCAGGTTTTTACCGAAGAACTCTTCGATCGGGAAGGAATTGCCGTAAGGGCCGCGTACCCCCATGGTGTCGCCGACTTCAAGACGGCGCAACTCTTCTGTTACTCTGCCCACCGAGCGGAAGCAGCATTCGATATGCCCTGTGCGGGTCGGCGACGAGGCGATGCAGAAGGTCGATTCTCCGGCCCCGAAGGCCGAATACTCGCCGAACTGTCCGGCCCGGAAAGTGAAGTTTTCCCGAACCTGCTCGTCCTGAAAGACCAGCCTGAGAGTACGTACATCCGGCGTTTCGTCGATGACCTCTTCGACGGTAGCCAGATAGGGGAGGTAGATATTCTTGTTAGTGTGATCACACATGTCGGAACCTGTTCAAGGTTCAAAGTTCGAAGTTCGAAGGCTTGCTTGAAGCTGTAACCTTGAACCTTGAACCTTGAACCGCTTTTATTTTTTACTGATCTCTTCCACAATCTGGGCGATGTCGATCCCGACCGGGCAGAGCCTTATACACCTGCCGCAGCCGGTGCAGAGGGTCTGGCCAAACTTGTCTTCGTAGTACTTGAACTTGTGCATGATGCGGTTACGGTAACGCTTGGGCTGCTGGTCTCTCGGGTTGTGCCCGGAGGCGTGATGGGTGAACTTCCAGAAACCGCAGGCATCCCAGTTTTTACGGCGTTTGCCGGATTTTTCAGTCCCTTCGTCTACTATGTCGAAACAGTGGCAAACCGGACAGACAAAAGCGCAGGCGCCGCAACCGACACAGCGGGTAGCGATCGAATCCCAGCTGGAGTCCTCGAAATGCTCATCCAGCCAGGCCTTGACCTTCTTCAGATCAAACTTCTCGGTTTGCGGCTGAGCCAGCGAGACCGCTCTGGAGTTGCCGGGTTCGGCAAAAAGTTCCAGGTGACCCTTGATCAACGCTTCGCCCTTCTCGCTGTAACTTTCGCAGGCGTAGCCGCCATCTTCCAGCGGAGTCAGGAACAGGTCACTGCCCCTGGTTTCGGATGGTGACAAGCCCACCGCGGTGCAGAAACAGGCGTCGTCGGCGCTCGTGCAGGCCAGGCCGACTATCGTTGTTTTCTTGCGGCGCTCCAGAAAAAATTCATCCTTGTAATCCCAGGAGAAAACCGCATCCAGCACCGGAATGGCAGCCGCATCGCAAGGGCGCACCCCCACCAGAACAGTTTCCGGAAAACGGGCCGGATCGATATCCTTGAGGGTGACCTTCTGCCCCTCCTTCTCATAGGTCATGATGTCTTCGCACAGGGGAAAGAAGGCCTCCTTGCCGGAACGTCTCGGCAGCTGGTCGGCAACCATTTCCGAAGCACTCTTGAGTGGCTCATAGAGCGGTGTGCCGGCGTTCATACGCGGGGCAACCACGCGGGTGCCTTCGGCGATCAGCTTGTCCAGGAGGGTATGCAGGTTTTGTTCGGAGATGAATTTTTGCATTTTATATGGTTCCCGTAGGGGCGAACCTTGTGTTCGCCCATGTGTTTGCGTATGTTCGCCCAATTATGACCGTAAACGGCGGGCGATCACAAGGATCGCCCCTACGAATTTATTTTATGAAACTCTGATCATCCTTCTCGGTATAGCTGTTCAGCGGCCCCTTATCATTGACTTCAAAACCGGCTTCGTAGTCGTACAACTCCTTCAGCTCCTTGGCCATCTTGCGATTCAGCAGGTTCAAGGGGATGTCCATCGGGCAGACCCGCTCGCACTCGGCACAACCGGCGCATCTTCCGGCCAGGTGCATGGCCCGTACGATATGCCAGGCGGTGTTGCCGGCCGGGCGGGGCGTGGTATCCACCATCTGCGGCTTGTTGCGGTCACACAGGCACTGCTCGCAGAAGCAAAAAGGGCAGACCTGGCGGCAGGCGTAACACTTGATGCACTTGGAGAACTGCTCTTTCCAGTAGGCCCAGCGCTCGGCCGGTGTCAGCGCCTCCAGGCGGGCTATTTCAGCTGCGTATTTCCGTGTCTGCCCGGGGGTGAGCGGAGCTTGCGGAGGAACGAAGTCGCAGCCGCCCGGCAGCTGGGCGTCACACTCGGTACATTTGGGGGCGATGCTATCCGAGGTCAGTTCTGTGGCGGGCTGAACCGTTGAGGCCAGCACACCGGCGCAGGGGACGCCGATCAGGTACAGATCCTCGCGCTTCAACTGCGATTCCCCCATAAGACCGGATAAGGCCTTAAGATCGCACCCTTTGACCACAATGCCGACCTTCCCTTTTTTGGGAATCTCCTTCTTGGCCTTGGTCAGGTAGACGGCCAGGTTGTTGACGCAGGCCGGGGTGAAGATCAGTTTGGCGGCATCGTCAGCACTACTGATCACGATCGGTTGAGCGGAACCCTTGCGGCGGGCGGCGGCATAGCCGACTATGGCCGTGACGGTGCCGTCGCTGAGGATACGCTGAGCTTCAGCCCGGATAGCCTCGCTTACAGCGGCGTAGATGGATGTGTCAATTGATTTGGTCATGTAGAAACCTTAAACCTTTAATGGAACGCGGATGACGCGGATTTAGCGGATTCGCACGGATTTTTTAGATCGGTTGTAACTCGAAACTTTTTGGCTTTTGTTATTGACTCTGATCCGCGTTGATCCGCCCGATCCGCGTCATCCGCGTTCTATTGCATTAAATCTGATTATACGCCTCTTCCAACTCCGGTGTATTGATCGCCCCGGACCACTGTTCCTCCAGGGCCAGCTCCCTGAACTCGGTCATCGGCCCCATGGCGCGCACCTTTTCGGTCAGGTCGGTGACTACTTCAACCCACTTGCCCCCTTCGGCAGCCGAAACCCAGGAGAATTGCAGGCGGTTTAGATCCACACCGACAAACTCCAGCAGTTTGCGAAAGACGGCAAAACGGCGGCGGGCATGGAAGTTGCCGGCAATGTAGTGGCAGTCGCCGGGGTGACAACCGGACACCAAAACACCGTCGGCCCCCTGCTGGAAGGCTTTCAGGATAAAGACCGGGTCGATGCGGCCGGTGCAGGGAAACTTCAAGACCCGCACGTTTGGCGGATACTGCATCCGGCTGGTACCGGCCAGATCGGCCCCGGCGTAGGTACACCAGGTGCAGACGAAGGCGATGATTTTGGGTTCGAATGTATGTTTTTGTTTTTCAGGGTGCATGGAAAACCTTTTTAATGGAACGCGGACGACGCGGATTTAGCGGATTCACACGGATTTTTTAGATCGGTTTTTAACCAAAACTTTTTGGCTTTTGTTTTTGACTCTGATCCGCGTTGATCCGCCCGATCCGCGTCATCCGCGTTCCATTGTCTTTGATCTTGATTCTTACAAAGCTTCTATCATGGCTACGATCTGTTCGTCGGTATATCCGTCCAGCTCGACACACTTGGAGGGACAGGTGGCCTGGCAGGTGCCGCAGCCGCCGCAAACACCGGGGTTGACGTAGGCCACCACCTTGATCAGGTTGCCCTGGCGATCCCGGATTTCCTTCTCTTCCACGGCGCCGTAGGCACAGACTTTTTTGCAGGCGAAACATCCGACGCAGCCGGCCTCACGCACGCGGGCCACGATCGGCTCCCGCTCCAGCTTGTCCTTGGCAAACAGGGTCATGACCTTGGCGGCGGCAGCGGAGGCCTGGGAAACGGTGTCGGGGATATCTTTGGGGCCCTGGCAGGCGCCAGCCAGATAAATGCCTGCCGTGGCGCACTCCACCGGACGCAGTTTGGCGTGGGCCTCGGAGTAGAAATTGTACTTGTCGTAGGAGATACCCAGTTTCTGGGCCAGAGCATCGGCGCCGGCCTGGGGCTGCACGGCGGTGGCCAGCACAACCATGTCGGCCTCGATCTCGACCTGTACGCCGACGGCGATGTCGCTGCCCATGACGACGATCTTGTCCCCCTTCTGGTACAGGCGCGATACCATGCCGCGGATGTAGACCGCCTCTTCTTCCTCAATCGATCTGCGCCAGAATTCGTCGTAAGCCTTTCCAGGGGTCCGGGCGTCCATGAAAAAGACATAAGCCTGGCCGTCATGCACCTTGTGATGGTAGAGCATGGTATGCTTGGCGGTGTACATGCAGCAGACCTTGGAGCAGTAGCTGATCCCTTTTTCACGGGCGCGCGAGCCGATGCACTGAATGAATACAATCTGCTTTGGCTCTTTTCCGTCGGAGGGGCGCAGGATCTTGCCGCCGGTGGGTCCGGAGGCCGATGCCAGACGCTCGAAAGTCATGCCGTCGATCACGTCCGGGATCTTGCCGTGGCCGAATTCACCGTAGCCCTTGATCATTGAGCCTTTCGGTTTCTCGGTGATGTTGTAGAGATCAAAACCGGTGGCGACCACAATAGCGCCGACCGGCTCTACTATCAGCCGGTCTTCCTGTTCATAGTCCACAGCGCCGGGGCCGCAAACCTTCTGGCACAGACCGCATTTGCCGGTCTTGAACTTGGTGCAGTTCTCCCGGTCGATGACCGGGGTGTTGGGCACCGCCTGAGGAAACGGAACGTAGATGGCCGGGCGCATTCCCAGGTTGCAGTCGAATTTGTTGGGGATTTTTCTGATCGGGCATTTTTCCATGCAGACACCGCAGCCGGTGCATTTGTCCTCGTCGACCGAACGGGCCTTTTTCCTGATGGTGACCTGAAAGTTGCCGATATAACCTTCCACCAGTTCGATTTCGCTATAGGTGTAGAGTCTGATTTTGGGGTGATTGGCAACGTCCACCATTTTGGGGGTCATGATGCATTGCGAACAGTCCAGTGTCGGGAAGGTTTCGGATAGCTGGGCCATGTGGCCGCCTATTGAAGGCTCGCGCTCGACCAGAATGACTTCATGACCTGCGTCGGCGATATCCAGCGCCGCCTGTATACCGGCGATGCCGCCGCCGATGACCAGCGAGCGTTTGGTGACCGGAACGGTAATGGTGGGAAGCACGCGGTTCTTCTTGACCCGCTCGACCATCATGCCGACTATTTCGACCGCCTTGACGGTGGCCTCTTCCTTGTTTTCGTGAACCCAGGAGCAATGTTCGCGAATGTTGGCCATCTCGCACAGAAACGGATTCAAACCGGCCGCCTCGACCGCTTTTCTGAAGGTCCGCTCGTGCATGCGAGGGCTACAGGCCGCTACGACGACATGAGACAGCTTCTGCTCCTGGATGGCCTTTTTGAGCAGGTTCTGTCCGGGGTCGGAGCACATGTACTTGTAGTCGGTGGAGAAAGCCACGCCGGGCAGCAGGCCGACTTCACGGGCCACCCGTTCAACATCGACGGTCCGGGATATGTTCTCGCCGCAATGGCAGATGAATACGCCTATTCTTGACATTTTGTTTCCTTGTAGGGGCGACCCGGCGGGTTGCCCGACTTTCGCATATTCACCGCAGAAGGGCGACCCACCGGGTCGCCCCTACGATAAATTCTTTTCCTTCAACAGCGGCATCGGGTTGACAATCATGGCATCCAACCCAAGTTTGTCCGGGCCCAGACCGACCGCCAGCCCGACCAGCTGGGTCAGATAGAAGACCGGCAGGTTGTACTCGACGTTATAGACCCCTTCAATTTCCTTCTGGCGGATGTCCAGGTTGCCGTGGCAGAGCGGGCAGCCGACCATGATGCAGTCGGCTCCGGCCGCTTTGGCCGAGTCCAGGATAGCGTTGGCGAGCTGGATGACAACACCGGGACGCGAGAGCGTGAAGTTGGCGCCGCAGCACTCCAGGCGGTGTGTCCAGGCTACGGTTGTCGCACCGGCCGATTCTATAACCCGCTCCATGATGGTGGGCGCTTCGACACAGTCCAGATTGGTGACATCGGTGGGGCGCGTCAGCAGGCAGCCGTAGTAGCAGGCCACCTTCAGGCCCGTCAACGGTTTGTTGACAGCCGCCGCCAGCCGCTCCAGCCCCAGGTCGCGGGCCAGGATGTCCAGCAGATGCTTGACGTTGCCGTCCAGGTGCAGCGGAGCATCAAGTGCTTTTTCGACCTGTTTGCGCTTGACCGGGCTCTCACCGAGAACATGCTGGGCCGTCTTCAGGCGCGAGAAACAGGCCGCGCAGGCCACCGCAAGATCCCCTTCGACCTGTTCGGCCAGTTCCAGATTCTTGGCGCACAGGGAGAGCGAAAGCAGTTCATCGACGTTGTGGGCCGGGGTGGCTCCGCAGCAGAACCAGTCCGGCACTTCGGTCAATCCGATCTTGAGCGCCTTGAACAGTTCGCGGGTGGAGAGATCGTATTCACCGGCCGAGGCGTGTAGAGAGCAACCGGGATAGTAGGAGTAGTTGAGTGGTGTTGTCATAGTTATGGACTTCATCCTTGTTGGTTCGTGGTTCAAGGTTCAAGGTTCAAGGTTCAAGGTTCAAGGTTCGTGGTTTAAACATTGAACCAAGAACATCGAACCGCTTTTAGAGTGCCTCACCTTTTCTTCTCATCTCTTCGATTCTCGCGAAGATCTTTTCAATTTCTGGCATATTCTTGTTCTTGCTGTGGAACATCTTCAACTTGCCTTTGGAAAGCAGCTTCGGCCCCAGCATCATATCTTTCAGAAACTGCCCCGATTTGACGTTGAAGACGGCGGCCAGCCGCATTTCGTACTGACGACCGTAGATGCGGATGTTGTCGAGAAATATCTTGTTGGCCAACTGGACGTAACTCTCTTTGGAGGGACCATCCAGATCCCAGGAAAGTTTCCGCAGGGCGTCCATGATCGAAGCCAGGTGGACCTTGTTGGGACAGCGGGTGGAGCAGGTCTCGCACGAGGCGCAGTACCAGATCGAGCGGCCGGCCAGGACGCGCTGCCACTGGCCTAATTGCAGCAGACGCACCACCCGGTTGGGGGGATGTTCCATGAAGGTAGCCATCGGACAGCCGGCCGAGCATTTGCCGCACTGGAAACAGCGGCGGACGGAAGTGCCGGAAAGGGCCTCGACCTTGCGGACAAAGTCAACGTCCATCGTCTCCCGGGAGATGATCATCTTTTTCTTTTTCACGAGATTATTCCTGTCGCATCATTACAGAGCGGGGTAATGGCGGGCTAAAAGCAAAAGCCGCACCAGATCGGTAACTAGCTGATTTCATGCCGGTCTGTCTTTTCTTGAAGGCGTTTCAATGTCAGCACCGGGTAATATATCCCCAATTAATGTGTGTCGTGTGTAGAGATTGTCCGCAACCTGCCGGGCTGCCGATTATTTTCTTTTTCACGGAACACTATTTTATTTAAAATAAAATTCCACCGATCAATGTTTGAACGGTGGAGCATGGCGAGCGGGGTGGGGATAGTCGTTGAATAACCTGCAATTAGCTCATGTTGAATTTATTCTTTACACAAACGCTGCTCAAAATGCAAGGCAAAATTTATCACCATTCAATTTTTAGGAAAAGTTAAAAGTTGTCTTACCAAATGATATGTGCGCCTGTTTAAGGCTCATTATCAGAACAGCTGTTCTGCGCCGCTGCATGGGACCTTTTCTACCGTAATGCAATCGCCCTCCTGTAGCGCACCGTCCAGGCCGACCGAATTTCCCCAGCGGTCGCTGACGTTCCAATTGACGGAATCAGCTGCTGCTCCCGACAGTGCCGAGATGGCATGGCGCACCGTCATCCCTTTGGCCAGCGTGATCTCCTTGCCGTTGACAAAGACGCGCATTATCTCTGCTCCGTAATTCTGCCATCAAGCTTTGTACTCACCGGCCCCGACTTTTCCAGATAAGCCGCCACGATATCCCTCAGCCAGCGCCCCGGATCGTTATAGGCCAGGCGGCTGCTGTGAAGCGCTCCGCCGGTATCCGAGTAATCGCCCGCCGAACGTATGGCCGCCCCGAAAGCCTGGTAGCCGTCCCCTCCTGCCGCCATGAAATCGAGGGTGGCCACCAGATAATCCCGCTTTTCATCCAGCGCCAGACCAGCCGCAATAATGTCTCCCACCCGCTTACCGACCGGCCTGGCAGGATTAAATGCAAACTTCAGCCCGGATACCTGCGGAAAACGCCCCTCCCCCTTTTCAACCCCGGAGACACCATGTTCCAGAGTTTCCCTCAACTGCCTGCCGTTCATCCGCACCGCCACAATGTAGTTGTTGAAGGGGAGTGCAGCGTAGATATCACGCATGCTGACCGGCCCTTTCCGGATAGCGGTGCGGATACTGCCGCCGTTGACAATGGCGATTTCAGCGCCTGATGTTTCCCTGACGATGTCGGCA
>JACRCG010000156.1 GCA_016219145.1 Deltaproteobacteria bacterium
CCGAAGAAGGCTTACGCTGCTCTTTCCGAACGCTGCAAGTGTTTCCTGGATGTCGAGCTTTCCACCGGCCAGATGATTGATGACGTCCGTCTTTCAGTGGCACGGGATACGGAAGTCCATTTCTATGGACGCCCGCCCGGAGCCGGCTCTCTGCCGACTCCCGAAGAGCTGCTGCTGCAGATAAAAAAACATTACCGGACTTGTGCCTGATACTATGGGGATCAATGCTATGAAGAATGTGTTTGCCCGCCCCGAAAGCCTGAAAGATGTTCAGACCCATTTCTGTCCCGGCTGCCATCACGGTTCTGTACACCGCCTGGTGGCCGAGGCGCTGGATGAACATGATGTTCGCAGCCGGACCATCGGCGTTGCATCGGTCGGCTGTTCGGTCTTTCTCTACAGCTACTTCGATGTCGATGTGATCGAGTCCCCTCACGGTCGGGCTCCTGCTGTGGCCACTGGCGCCAAACGCGCCCGTCCCGACCGGATCGTTTTTACCTATCAGGGGGACGGCGATCTGGCCGCGATCGGCACATCGGAGATCATTCACGCCGCCAACAGGGGCGAGGATATAACCGTTATCTTTGTCAACAACACCACCTACGGCATGACCGGCGGCCAGATGGCTCCCACGACCCTGCCGGGACAGAAGACCTCCACGTCACCCTACGGCCGCGATACCGGCAAGGACGGCGCGCCATTCAGGATGGCGGAACTCCTCTCCCAGCTGGATGGTGTCGCCTATTCGGCCCGGGTGGCGGTAAACAGCCCCAGGAATGTCCTCCAGGCCAAGAAAATAATCAGCACCGCATTCCGCTATCAGGTCGAGAAGAAAGGGTTCTCGTTCATCGAAGCGCTGGCCTCCTGCCCGACCAACTGGGGCATGAAGCCGCTGGAAGCCAACCAGAGGGTCGCAGATGAGATGATCCCCTACTTCCCCCTTGGTGTTTACCGCAATACCGCAAATCTGTAACCTGGAGAAACCATGCGTCATGATGTCTTTATAGCCGGTTATGGCGGACAGGGTGTCCTGCTGGCCGGAAACCTGCTCTCTTACGCCGCCATTGTCGAAGGCAACAATGTTTCTTTCTTTCCCGCCTACGGTGTTGAAAAACGGGGCGGATCGGCCATGTGTACGGTCGTCTTCGCCGAGGGTGACACCGGCTCGCCGATTGTCGGCAACCCTTCGGTGACGGTGTGCCTGAACCAGCTCTCATTTGACAAGTATGCCCAAAAGGTCAGGCCTGGCGGCGTCTGCATAGTCAACTCGAGCCTTGTCAATGTCGACGGCTTTGCCGCCGAAGGCGTCGAGCTGGTACAGGTGCCGATGAACCAGCTGGCGCTGGATCTGGGAGACGTGCGCATGGTCAACATGGTGGCCTGCGGCGCCTATGCGGCAAAATCCGGCGCACTCAAGCTGGAATCGCTGGGCGAGGCGCTCAGGAATGCGCTTCCGGAACGCAACCACGCCTTGATCCCTGCCAACATCAAAGCCCTGAAAGCCGGAGCGGCGGCCGTATAAAGTCAAAGAAACGCTTGACGGGGCCGGCCCGATTTGTTACAAGGAGAGTCCCGATATTGGGGTATCGCCAAATGGTAAGGCAACGGACTCTGACTCCGTCACTCTTGGTTCGAATCCAGGTACCCCAGCCAAACAATAACAGGCACTTACAGATAATCTGTAGGTGCCTTTTTGCTTCTGGAGCGCAAAAGACGAAAAGTCCATATTGCCGGATGATTAGATTATTTGCGCATCTACTGCTCTCGACATTTACGGATTAGGTGATATGCTCCAGTTGGTGCTGGTTGGGATGGGTTAATATGAACAGTCCGAGGCGTGTACGTTTTATTCAAGAGGCATGACGGGTCAGCAACACCCTGCGTGCCCATTTCGGATAGATATGAAAAAACTGGAACAAATACGACCTGTTCCGTTGCTGTTGATAGCGTCGGTTGCATCGGCTGTCCCGTTTCTGCTGGTGGAGTTCTTCAAATCAGAACTCTACCTGGTGATGGATACGGTCTCCTACCTCGTCTTTCATAACGTGACCGAATTCTTCAGCGTGATGGTTTCCTTTTCAATCTTTGGTCTGGGATGGTACTCGTACGACCAGAACAGAGACAGGCATTCCCTGTTTTTGAGCGTCTCGTTTCTGGCCATAGGGTTGATGGATTTCATGCATGCCCTTGGCTATAACGGGATGCCGGCGTTGATAACTCCGAACGATCCCAACAAGTCGACCCAGTTCTGGGTCGCCGTCCGCCTTTTCAGCTCGCTGTCGTTTTTGGCCAGCGCTTTCATATATCCGGACAGCAACCGCCGCTGGCTGTCAAAAATCCCGCTGTTGACCGCCGCTCTGTTCCTGTCAAGCCTTGTCTTTGCCGCTGTGATCTTCTTTCCGGAACAGGTCCCGGCGGCCTTTGTCCCTGGTATCGGCCTGACACCCTTCAAGAAGATCTCGGAGTACGTCATCATCGCGCTGCTGATTCTCACCTGCGTCACATACCTGAGGCGGCTTTCCC
>JACRCG010000165.1 GCA_016219145.1 Deltaproteobacteria bacterium
CAAAGTTAATGTTGTGAACTTTTTGCTTCTGCAGCTTCAGCATCCGCGCCGACAGATCACCGGTAGTCAGCTCGTTACCGTTACCTAGTTGACTGATAGGGAAGTTCTGACAAAAGTCGCATTTAAGTGAGCAACCCGTTAAAAATATCGTGCCGGAACCTCTTATACCCGAAATCGGTGGTTCCTCACCCTTGTGCACATTTGCAGAAGCAATCTTCGGTTTCAAACCGGCGCCGCAGATTCCTCGTTCTCCTTTGATACGGTTTACACCGCAGTCATGTGGACATAGATCACAGGCAGCCAGACGCCGGTAGCCTTCGCGAACGCGCCGCAAAAGCTCTCCTGATTCATAAAGAGTGAAATAATTCATAAAAGCATGGACGATATTATTGCCTGAACTTTTCCATCATCTCGACAAATCTACCGAACAGATACTGAGAGTCATGCGGACCGGGCGAAGCTTCGGGATGATGCTGTACCGAGAAAATCGGTAAATCGCAGTGTCGGATGCCCTCAACGGTTTGATCATTAAGATTTTCGTGTCCCAGACAGGCTGCATCACCCAAAGAGTGCAGATCGACTGCAAACCCGTGATTTTGGGATGTAATCTCGACCTTGCGGGTTACCATATCCATGACCGGCAGGTTGGAACCGTGGTTACCAAAAGGCAGCTTGACCGTACGCCCACCCAGGGCCAGTCCCAGCAGCTGGTGGCCGAGACAGATGCCAAAAACAGGCTTCCTGCCGACAAATTTGCGGATTTCATTCTGGACGTCAACGAGCGGCTCAGGATCACCGGGACCGTTGGAGAGGAAGATGCCATCCGGGTTCATTGCCAGCGCTTCTTCCGCCGGGAAATGTGCCGGAACCACGGTTACATCACAGCCGCAATCAACCAGGCAGCGCAGAATGTTGTATTTGATCCCGAAATCGTAAGCCACAACCTTGTATTTCAGAGTTGCCGGATCGACCTGCGGATAACCGCTTTCCAGATCCCATACCCCTTCTGTCCAGTGGTACGGCTTATCGCAGCTGACCCCGGAAGCCAGATCAAGCCCGGCCATACTGGGTACTGCCCTGGCTTTGGCAATCAGGCTGGAGTGATCCGGATCGGTTGTAGAAATGACGCCGTTCTGCGCACCCTTGTCACGCAGATGACGGGTCAGGGCACGAGTGTCAATCCCCTGGATGCCAACCACACCGTTCTCTTTCAGATAAGAATCAAGACTCATTGTTGCCCGCCAGTTGGAGTAACAGTCCTGATACTCCTTGACGATGAAACCGGACAGAAACAAGCCGCGGCTCTCTATGTCCTCGGGATTGATGCCGGTGTTGCCGATCTGTGTATAGGTCATGGTGACCATCTGCCCCTTGTAGGAAGGGTCGGTCAAGACCTCCTGATAACCGGACATGGCGGTATTGAAGACCACCTCGCCAGTCGATTCACCGCTGGCTCCAAATGATTTTCCTTCAAAAATACGCCCGTCGGCGAGCGCAAGAATAGCTTTCATGAATGCTGGCTCCAATTCTAAATTTATACTTCGGTGTTAACTACGACGCCGGCCAGGATTGTTGCCGAAGCGGCCCCTTTCAGCTTCCATCCCAAAAATGGTGAATTTTTTGATTTGCTGGCCAATTTTTCCTTCTCAACCGTCCATTCAGCCGCAGGATCGATCAGAGTGATGTCAGCAACTGATCCAGACTTGATTGTTCCGCGACCAAGACCCAGTATATTCGAAGGGTTGCATGACATTTTTTCAATAAGTTGATTAACTGTCAGCACACCATCTTCAACAAGTTTCAGTGACAGAGACAGGGAGGTTTCCAGTCCTATGATGCCATTCATGGCTTCGTTGAACTCGACATCCTTCTCATCCAGGTGATGCGGGGCATGATCGGTGGCGATGGCATCAATGGTGCCGTCTTTGAGCCCCTCTTTGATGGCGGCCACGTCATCTGCCTCTCTGAGCGGAGGGTTCATTTTGGCGTTGGTGTTGTAGCCGCGCACGGCGTCGTCAGTCAGAGTGAAGTAATGCGGGGCCGTTTCGCAGGTAACCTTGACACCGCGGGCTTTGGCTTCGCGGATTATTCTTACGGCGCCCCTGGTGGATACATGAGCGATGTGAACCGGCGAATTGGTGTACTCGGCCAGCATGACCTCTCGGGCTGTGGCGATATCTTCGGCGACTCGCGGAATGCCCTTCAGACCGAGTTCTGTTGAGGTATATCCCTCGTTCATCACGCCCGCCCCGACCAGTTCGAGCTCCTCGGCGTGAGAAATCAGCATGATCCCGATTCCGGCTGCGTATTGCAGAGAGCGCATCATCAGCTCGCTGTTATTAACCGGTTTACCGTCATCCGAAACTGCCACGCAGCCGGCCTCTTTCAGCTCCCCCATTTCGGACATGCGATCCCCGGACAGTCCATAAGTGATGGACCCGATCGGGAAAACATTGCAGAACCCCTCACTTCTGGCCTTGTTGATGATATAGCTGGCAATCGCCTTGTTGTCGATCACCGGTTTGGTATTGGGCATACAGCAGATCGAAGTAAATCCTCCGGCAGCAGCCGCTCTTGTGCCGCTGATGATATCCTCCTTGTACTCCAGGCCCGGATCGCGCAGATGAACGTGCATGTCGATCAGTCCCGGCACCACATACTTGCCTGATGCGTCGATGGTCTTCACACTGTCAGGCGCAGAAAGCCCCTTGCCAATCTCCTTTATCAGCCCTTTCTCCACCAGTACGTCAAGCACTTCGTCCATGTTCTGGCTCGGGTCAATCACCCGGCCACCCTTGATCAGCAGATTCATATAATCACCTCTCTATAATAAGTTCAATGTTCAATGTTCGATGTTCAAGGTTGTTAACATTTAACCTCGAACATTGAACAGGAATCTACTCCAACTCTCCGCCGCAGACGTGGTACAGCATCGACATCCTCACAGCCACACCATTCTCAACCTGCTTCAATATCCAGGACTGGTCACCATCAACCACGTAAGATGACATCTCAACACCGCGATTGATCGGGCCGGGGTGCATCACCATGGCATTCGGCTTGGCAAGTTTGATATTGACCGGATTAAGCCCA
>JACRCG010000166.1 GCA_016219145.1 Deltaproteobacteria bacterium
CTTCCATGACGCTTTTCAGATAGAGCCGATTACCCTTGGCCTGCTCCTGGGCGGAGGAATTTATCCGGTGTGCAAGCTCGCGCATGTGCTCCAGGTTCTTCACGATCAGAGTGGCCCCCTGCTGCTGATGTTCGGTCGCAAGGGTTACATGCTGGACCCGTTCAAGATTCTTCTCAGCTTCTTCGGTAATCCTCTTTATGTTGACGGTCTGCTCGGTTGTGGCAGCCGCAATGTTGGCAACCATACCGAAAGCCTCTTCAGCGCTCTTCTCGATCATGATCAACGCATCATTGGCCAGGCCGGATATCTTGACCCCCTCCTTAACCTTGTCCTTGCCCTGGGTGACAGTACGCTGAACCATCGATGTCTCTTTCTGGATATTGCGGACCAGTTCCTCTATCTCCCTGGTGGAGGCGGATGTACGATGGGCGAGGGATCGCACCTCCTCGGCCACCACCGCGAAAGCCCTGCCGCGCGTTCCGGCCTGCGCTGCAATGATCGAAGCGTTGAGCGACAAAAGGTTTGTCTGCTCCACAACCTCCTGGATGACGCTGAGGAATTCTCCGACCCGTGCCGAATGGCGGGAAAGCCGGTTGATGGACTCGAACGACTCGTCATTGCTTTTAGCGATTTCCTGCATCGCCTTCAAGGTCGCCGCCATGCTGCGCAGACCGTGCTGGGCCTGGGTACGGACATTTTCGGAAGCGGCCGCGCTCCTCTCTGAATTGTCGCGAACCGTGGTCTGGGAGGCACTGATGGTGTTGATCGAGCAGACAGTCTGCTCTGTCGATTCAGAGAGCGCCCGGATATTATCCGCTGTTTCCCTTATGGCCGCTGCCATCTGCTCGATCGAACTGGATGTTTCAAGTACGAAATTGGAATACTGGTTGATATTTTCGGCAATGGCATCGGTGGTAGAGCTCATCTGGGCTGAAATGGATGCCCGCTCCTCGGTGCGACCGGACAACTCTTCAATCTCCGCTATTACCAGACTGAACGCGCTGTTGAGGTTTTCCATCGCATTCACTGCGTCCTTGACCTGCGCCACCTCCTTCTCATCACCGCTTGACCAGTTATCCATGATCAGTCCGAGTTTTTCCTGAAGGGCAAAGATCTGCTGTATCAGTTCCTGATGGTTTCTGTTGCGAGACTCAAACAACTTCAGAGATGTCTCGGTACCGGAAAAGAGTGCATTCAGATCATCGCATTCCGGCTGGGATGCGGCCTCGACAGCATCACCTGCAAAGCTTGATATCATCCTGGACTGGTCTTTGCGGAGCTCTGCGATCAACCTCCCGCAGATCCCGGCACACAGCAGCGCGCTGACAAAAGCGGCAAGCAATGATGCAATCAGCGGGTACACGCCGTTTATTGACGTAAAAACGCCACCTATGACCAGCGCGGCAACCAGCGAGATCACGACCATCCTGGCCCGTATCGAGAACATGCTGGCATATCGACTTTTCGACATAAGTCACCCTCTTGGCTCTGTTAAGTTGTAAGCTTGTAGCACGCAGCCCAGGCAGTGTCAATGCATCGGACAGAACGGCGGTGGCTGTAAAAAGCCTGCCAGCAGGCATCCAGGCAAAAGCCCGACCGTTAATTAACGACACCCCGATCATCCCAGATGCTTGCAGAGCTTGATTTTTTTTTTAGTCGGTGCGATAGTGACGCAACAATTAAAAACGCTGTGTGGAGGATTGAATGTTTGGATTTGGCATGCCTGAACTGATAATTATATTGGTAATCGTACTGGTTGTTTTCGGAGCGGGACGTCTGCCCGAAATTGGCGGAGCGCTCGGCAAGAGTATCCGTAATTTCAAGAAAGCTTCGGACGGAAAGGATGAGATTGAAATCAAGCCCAAGAATGAGGACAGCGACAAAAAAGCCTGATCCTCCTTTTCATGTCACAAAAAAAGGGGAAAGCCGCCTGCGGCTTTCCCCTTTTACGTTCGGTATGCCGGACAACCGGCGGCTACGAGTTTGTATACTCTCCGATCTTCTCCGCCAGCGTGCTGTAAATCCTGCGGCACTCGTTCTCGTCCTTCTCAAGCAGGGTCACGCGGAAACCCTGCAGCGGCGTCGAGAACGAGGATAGAGGCACGATGCAGATGCCGGTGGCGGCCAGGATCTGATAAACGAAACGCTTGTCGGGAGACACCCCCGGCTTGTTGATCAGGCCGTCCACAAGTTCCTTGACTTCACTGTTGGCAATCGGGATGGTCTGGCGATTGTTGAGCAGGCCGTCCTTGAATGCCACCGCCATATAGAAGGCACCGTTGGTACGGTTGACCTGCAATGCCGGGACCTTGCTGAGGAAGTCGTAGGTAATGTTGCTCATCTTCTCGTAACTGGCGACACGCTCGGCCAGGTAGGAAGCGTATTCGGGATGGCGAACGATCTCCGGTATCACCATCTGCGGCAGGGTGGTGGAGCAGACCTCGTTCATCTTGCCGGTCAGGATCAGGTTGACATATTTACGGAACTGTTCGTCGTTGTTGCCGTTATAGACCTCGATCCAGCCGCAGCGGGAACCGGGCCAGGGGAATTCCTTCGAAATCCCCTTGAGCGAAATGGCCGGCACATCACCGATCACATCACTGATCGGCACTGTTTTCTCGCCGTTATAAACGATATTCGTGTAAACCTCGTCGGAGATTATGAACAGGTCGTTTTCTCGGGCCACCGCCACGATCTGCTCCAGCATCTCCCTGGTGTAGACCATGCCGGTGGGATTGTCCGGATTGATGATCATGATGGCGCAGATATTGGGGTTGTAGCGCACATGGTTTTTCAGGTCTTCCATATCCGGGTACCACTTGTTGGAAGGATCGAGGCGGAACAGCGACGGCGCCGAATGGGCATGGCCGATCTCGCCCAGGGTATGGGTGGTATAGGAAGGCGAAGGCATCAGCACCCTGGCCTCGGCGCGCAGGCAACCGTAGATCTTGGCGATGGCATCGCCCAGCCCGTTGAAGAAGATGATGTCGTCCGGGGTGATCTGCGCTCCACCGCGGGCATTGGTCGTATCGCAGATGAACTCGCGGGTTTCCAGCACGCCGCGGGTATGGCAGTAGCCCCATGAATTGTTGTCCATGGCAGCCTTGGCAACGATTTCCTTCATCCAGACCGGGATTTCCTCGCCCTTTACAATCGGATCACCGATATTTTCCCAGTTGATCCTGACGCCATGCTTTTGAAGCTTTTCAGCCACATTGACAATATTCCTGATTTCGTAGGTCAGTTCGCCCGTGCCGGGCGGTACCAGTTCGACTCTCATTGCTCCACCTCATATATTCACATCAAAATTCGCAACGCAAATTGCGCTGCTCCGTATCAATCTATAAATCCAGGCCAATCGTCAAGCGGCCGTCTTCGTCGAGCCAACGCAGCCAACCGACCCCAGCCTGGTCCGAAACGACCATGGCCCACTCTTTATCCAGCCTGAGCACCCTGAACGGATGTCTGGGCGTCAACACCACCAGGGGATTCCGTTCCGGCTCTTGAAACAGCTGGTAGTACTGTTTGCGCAGCCCCGGCAGCATTCGGCTCATGCGGCTCTTCAAAAAACGGTCCCAGGGAAGAAACCTGCCGCGTCGTTGCGGGTCAATCCAGGCCTCCCGGCCGGCATCATCGTAACTGACCCGCAACCAGTCCCCCTTGCGAGCCATGACAATCAACCTGACACCGTGAGTCGAATTACCGAAGATCCAATCGTTGCCCGACATCTTCGAACTGTCGAGAGTCCCGACTCGTGACAACCCCGGTTCCCGGTAGAGATGAACCGGCAATTCATCCCTGTTCGCCGAGGAAGCCGGGAACGAAACGACTCCGATGCCGCTATAAGGCCTCATCTTGGCCGGTTCGGCGGCCAGGCAGGCCGGACCGCCCCCCCTCAGAATCCCCATCAACAGCAGGACGGCCAGGTATCTGATGGCCATCCTACTTGAACAATCCTTGCAACCGGACCAGATATTCCGAC
>JACRCG010000160.1 GCA_016219145.1 Deltaproteobacteria bacterium
ATCTGACGATGCAATCCGGGTAAAATCCTTGAATCCGCCGGCCGAATAAGAAAGGACATTCTCACCCTCGACATCTGCCGTTCCAACGGCATGCACCAGTGCGTAGGCAATGGCATGAGGCAGGTGAGATATCTCGGCAAAAATCCTGTCGTGGTGCCCGGCTTCCATGCAGCAGACCTCCGCACCAGCGGCGCCCCAGAGCTTTGAAACCGTTTCAAGAGCCGCGGCATCTGAATTTACTCCGGGCGTCAGTACGCAGCGACGCCCCTTGTATAGCCCGGCGAAAGCTGCAGCAGGGCCGGAATGTTCCGTGCCGGCAATGGGATGACCGCCGATGAAACTGCATCCTGCGGGCATCAAAGCCTCACATTCGGACACGATGGAAGCCTTGACGCTGCCGCCGTCAGTGACTATACAGCCCGGCAAAAGCACGGGCGCAATCTCACGAACAACTGAAGATATTGAACAGGATGGTACAGAAACGAAAACAACATCCGCTCCGGATGCGGCACTGCGCGCATCTGCGGCAATTTCATCTATGATTCCAAGCTGGAGGGCACTCTCCAGATTGGAAGGATCAGAATCAGTACCGACAATACTGCCGACCGCACCTGCCTTTCGCAAAGCAAGCGCAAATGAGCCGCCTATCAATCCAACACCCGCCACAGCAAGCCGATTAATGATCATGGATACACGTTCCTACAATGACCGCGGATATGATCCGAGAATCTTGAGGAATTGGCAGCAGTGCTGGAGTTCGTCAAGTGCGGCAGCCACATCGGGGTCAGAGAGATGTCCGGACAGATCCAGAAAGAAGATATATTCCCAGGCTTTTTTCTTGAAAGGGCGCGATTCAATCTTGGACAGATTTATTCCCCGTTTTGCAAAAGGCTCCAGCATCCGGCAAAGAATTCCCGGCTCATCCTTGACTGAAAAAAGCACCGACGTTTTATCATCGCCTGATCGGTCCGCCTCTTTGCGTGCAATCACCAGAAAGCGGGTGACGTTATTTACCTGATCTTCGATCCGGCTCCGCACCACCTTGAGATCGTAGAGGGATGCCGCCAGTTCGCTGGCAATGGCGGCAGAGGAGTAGTCGTCACTCACAATCTGGGCAGCAACCGCGGTAGAGGCCACGTCAACGGTCGGAACATTCGGCAGATTGTCATCCAGCCACTGTCGGCACTGGGCAATCGGCTGCGGATGCGAGTACACTTTTTTTATGTCTTCTATCCGGCCGGTTCGTGACAGCAGGTCATGATGAACTTCAAACATGATTTCTGCCGTAATCTTGAGCCCGCTCTCAACAAACATATCCAGGGTATGGGAAACGACCCCTTCGGTAGAGTTTTCAACAGGCACAACCCCGTACAGGGCCTTACCTTTCTCCACCTCTTCAAACACAGCCGGTATGGATTTCTGCGGCACCAGTTCAGCGGAGAGGCCAAACTGGTGCATGGTTGCCAGATGGCTGAAGGTCGCTTTCGGTCCCAGAAATGCAACTTTCATCGGTGACTCAAGCGCGAGGCAGGCCGAAATTATTTCACGATAAACGCTTTTAAGGGCATCATTAGGAAACGGGCCCGGATTCTGATTCAGAAGGCGTTCGTAGATCTGCCGCTCGCGACCGGGCACATGAAAATCAAGATTATTGCCGGACTTCAGCCGTCCTACCTCAAGAACACATTTTGAACGCTCGTTAAGAAGCTCAAGAATACGATCATCAACCCTGTCAATAGCGGAACGCAGGTCCTGAATTGTAGAAATTTCTGTCTTCAATGAAAACCGCCTGGAGGGAATCTGTTTCAAGCGAAATGGAGCGCCAATTTAAAGCATGGCACTGTAAAAAGCAACCTATAATCAGGAGCGGACCGAGCCCTCCCGAAAGAAAGGCAATTCACATACCGTGGCCTCCATGCTGACACGCTCGTGCCGGATCGTAACAGGTGAGCCGACCTGATATGCATCGCCGGTGACAAGTCCGATTCCTATACCGCAACTGAGCATTGGAGAAAAAACTCCGCTGGTGACAGTCCCGACCGGACGATCTCCAGACAGAATTTCGTAGTGGTGGCGGGGTGAACGGCGACTGGAAACCTGAAAAGCGACTTTCCGGCGCTGGACGCCCTCCTCTTTCTGCCGCAGCAGCGCTTCCCTGCCTATGAATGCTTTATCAAAATTGACAAAGCTGCCGAGACCCGCTTCGAGCGGAGTAGTCTGCTCATCTATGTCGCTTCCGTACAGTGAATAGCCGACCTCCAGCCGTAATACGTCACGAGCCCCGAGTCCGGCCGGCTTTACCCGTTCGTCTTCAAGCAGCAGATCCCATAACTCACAGACTTTACCGGCTGGAATGAATATCTCATAGCCAAGCTCTCCGGTATAGCCGGTGCGGCTTACAATAGCCTCTGCTCCCAGGATATTCATGGTAATGAATTTGAAGTAGGGAATCGCGGATACCTGCTCGCCAAAAGCCGCAACCATAACATCTCTTGAAAGAGGCCCCTGAATGTCGAGCTTGCCGGTTGCATCGGTAATGTTTGTAAACGAGCCGCCCCGCAGTCGCTGACTGATAACGGCAAAGTCATTGTCGGCAGTAGCAGCGTTGACCACTATCATGACTTTGTCTTCGGCCAGACGAAATATGATCAGGTCATCAATGATACCCCCCTGCTGATTCAGCAGAAAACCGTAACGCGAGCGCCCGATCGGGATCGTTGCGACCGAAAACGTGAACACATCTTCCAGGCCTCCCGCCTCGAAGTCACCCTGAAAGATGAACTCACCCATATGGCAGATATCGAAAAGAGCAGATTTCTGGCGGCACCAGGCGTGCTCTGCAATAATCCCTTCGTACTGGATCGGCATATCCCAGCCCCCAAAGGGCGCCATCAGGGCCTTTCGATCACGATGCCTGCTGTTAATCGGTGTAACCAGAGTCTGCTCTTCCATGTGCGGTTCTCCAGACAGTTTATTTGTGATGATGTGATAATTCCTTATTAACTTTCTTTTGGCTGTGCCTGTTTTTTTTTGCGGTTACACCGGCGATGGAAAAAATATCGCTCAGCTGCATCTTCCAAACGCCCCCCTCATGGGTCAGTTTGAATTCCCGGGTACTCGACTCGGACGCATTCGGAGTGCCCTCCAGGCCGACCTTGACATAGATCGTCGCCTCAGTGCGCTTTTCGTTCAGCACTTTGAAATTTTCCATCTTCTGCCAGCAACAGGCCGGGCGAACATTCGTATGGTGCATTTTTTTCACAAAAACTTCTCTGGATGTCTTGCCACGACGTGCCAATCTTTCGAAAAGCTGTTCGTAGCGACCTTCCCGCCACAGATCGAGCGTATCGGACATTGACTGTTCCAGCAGCTGTGCGCTGTCGCTGGCACACACCGGCAGGGAAGCCGCCAGCATAAGAAAAAGACCGACTGCTACCGCCGGAACTAATCGAAGATTCATTTCGGCCTCCTGCATTTTTTTTGCATCGTAGTGCAAATAGAGTTCTCGCGCAACTTCAAAAGAGGCGTATGGCAATCATCAGATTCAGGCGCTTGATAAATAATGTAAATGATGTAGAATGCCTGAACTTGGCGGAGCGGAAGGGGCATGCTATGAATTGTCAGGACGATAAACTACGCAAAATCATTGACCTGGGATTTGAAATTTCCCAGATCAAGGACATAGACCTGCTGCTGGAGAAAGTTCTCAGCGAGGCCAGGGAATTTACCAACTGCGATGCCGGTTCGATCTATGTCAGGGAGGGCGATAACCTTAAATTCAGCTATGCCCAGAACGACACCATGCAGAAACAACTCCCGCCCGGGAGAAAACTCCCCTACTCCACCTTCACCGTCCCTATCAACAACAACTCAATTGCCGGTTATGTGGCGTCAAACGGCTCCATCCTCAATATTGCCGATGTGTATGAAGTTGGCGACTCGTTCCCGTTTTCTTTCAACCGCTCATATGACGACCTGACAGGCTATCGCACCAGTTCCATGCTGACCATCCCGCTTAAGAACTTTCGGGATGATATCATCGGAGTCCTGCAGCTGATAAATGCCAAGGATAACAAGGGAAATGTAAGGCCGTTCGTACATGACGACGAGGATCTGATTATTTACTTCGCCAACAATGCCGCGACCGCGATCGAGCGCGCCAAAATGACTCGCGAAATCATCCTGCGCATGAACAAGATGGCCGAATTGCGAGATCCAAAAGAAACCGGCCCTCATGTAAACCGGGTAGCGGCGTATTCCGTTGCCCTGTACGAAGCATGGGCGATAAAAAAAGGGCTGCCGCAGGACGAAATCGACAAGAACCGGGATGTTCTGCGTATGTCGGCCATGCTGCACGATGTTGGAAAAGTTGCCATCTCTGATATGATCCTGAAAAAACCGGGACGGTTCACACCTGAGGAATTTCAGGTAATGAAGCTGCATACGCTCTTCGGAGCCAATCTGTTTGCGGATATTTACTCGGATTTCGACGAATCAGCCGCCATAGTGGCCATCAACCACCATGAAAGATGGGACGGCAAGGGGTACCCCGGCTATATTGACTCTCATACTCAACAGCCGCTGCCTGGTTATGAGACGGAGACCGGGGGCGCACGTGGCAAGCAGGGCGAGGAGATTCCGCTCTTTGGCCGGATAGTGGCCCTGGCCGACGTATATGATGCCCTTTCATGCCGCAGATGTTACAAGGAGGCCTGGGACGAAAGTGAAGTTCTGCAGAACATTCGCGAAGAATCCGGGAAGCAGTTTGATCCGGAGCTGGTTGAAGTTTTTCTGGAGTGCGTGGATACCTTCCGCCAGATTGAAAAACTCTACCCCGACCACGAATAGAGCAGTCCCGCATTGCTGACGCCAGATACACTTTGCAGTTGACAAACAGCCCCACTCTTGGCATTTATACGGTCCTACGCGGGAATAACTCAGTGGTAGAGTGTCAGCTTCCCAAGCTGAAGGTCGCGGGTTCGAATCCCGTTTCCCGCTCCATAAAATCAAGAGGTTAGGCTAACAGCTTAACCTCTTTTTTATTGTTATCTTGCCTCTTGCATCCGTTTTTGCATCCGTTTGTATTTGAGATAACAAGAAATACTCTGAGACGTTTTGAAAGCTGAGGCGACAACTACACGTTATTCACTGCCGATATAATCCTTGAAATTTTGAATTAATGGCCTGTAGAACTGGTTCGGTGGTTGAACAGATACAGAGACCGGCTTTGAAAGGGTGTTTATTGATAGGTGCGGTGGGATGATAGTTGATGTTATTCCGCCTTTTGCCTGTTTCTTAAGAGCGATTTGCATCCGATTATGCATCTGTTTTCTTGCTAACATACTAAAATATAAGCTAAATATGAGGTAAGCCGAACTCTATAAATACGTTGACGTGGATAATGATACGAGTTTCGCACTAAGATCCGAATAAATAAAGTGGGTGGTCCCATAAGGACGCCCACTTTTTTAAATATCGACAGTTATTTATGCTGGCTCTGCCGGTTGTTGTAAGCGATGGTTCTTTAGTTAAGCCTATTTCTTCTTAGCCGCAGCTTTTGCTGGTTTTGCATTCAAATCTTTCAGAGATTTACCAGGAGTGAATTTGCCATTGGTTTTGGCCTCAATCTTGATGGCCTTACCAGTCTGTGGATTCCTGCCTGTACGAGCAGCACGGGTCACAGCGCTGAAAGTCCCGAAGCCGACAAGAGTCACCTTGTCTCCTGCTTTGACTGCGGCGGTAGTGGCTGCAATGAAACTGTTGAGAGCCTTCTCGGCTTGTACCTTTGTCAGTTCAGCATCTTCTGCAATTTTTGCTACGAGTTCTACCTTTGTCATAGTTCCTCCTCCGGAAATTTGATTTACACGGTTATATCGCAATTTATTCGCGGACTTCAATCAACATCTTCTCGTCACATCAAGACTCACGGATATGTGCTGCAAAATAAGTGCTCTGCCTCTAAGCATTCCTGCGCAGTCAGGCCAAGTTTCCTGGCGCGACTTTTCCAGTCACCAACAACTTTACACACGTCAGTGACGATCTCTTTGGCACGACCGATGTCCAAACGGTAATACTCCGCTGTCGAAAGAACTATTTCCAAATCAGGTTGACGGCTATATTGGTCTAGTGACAGTGTGTGTTCCTCTTTTTTGAATGAAGGATTCATGTCGTAGGCTGGTGCCAGAGTCCAGCCGGCAGGTGATCGAATGAAACCATGGTTTCGCAAATGATCATCGCGATTGGCGGTTGTAACATTGAACACAACTCTGGTGAACAACTCTTCAAGATCACGGGTAATAAAATCAGCTTCGCCGTAGGTGGCGATGAATTCCGCCAACTCCAGGTAACTAGCGTCTTCGGTGTCAATGTGGCCGAGCATCGTCATGGCTGAGGCAAAAAAGCGCCGATTGACACCGATCCGATCAAATCTTTTTACCAGGAAGGTATGATATCCGCTGCCTATCTGCATGAGTCGGGATTCGGGCACAGTAATGCCGCATTGTCGCGCAAGGTCTTGAAGGAGCATCTCCCAAAGGGCAACATCATAGTCATCATCGGCTGAAGGAAACTTGGCAATCCAGAGACTGCCGTCATTATCGACCAGATTTGCCTTGGGGCGGGCTCCGCCAAGCGATGAACCCGGTGCAACCAAGACCTTCAACCATTCCTTGATCTTGCCGAGATCATCCTGTTTCTTTCTCGTCAACTCGAAGGTAACCGCCTGTAACTCGGCAATACGGGTAACCGGTGGAGCTGATCGCGCCTCATCGGCCAGAAAGGTCTGTTCGTCAGGTCGGCTGAAACGCAATGCCCCCATCCGGGTGCAGTCCTGGACCCCCAGCAGATATTCCCACGGTCCCAGAGTTCTTGGTGTGCGGCCTTCTTCTCTGGCTTCGACTGCTTCCCGGCGTTTCATAAGAACCTGCCCCCAACGGTCGGGACACGAATCCATGAACGCACCAAAATTTGAATTGCCCGGAAAGAACTCGCCGGAAGTCAAATCCAGCTCCGGATCAAGTGGGAAGGCGTGGGCATGTTTGAGCCAGGTCGGCTCGTAGGCAAAGCGTACGCTTCCTCGATCCCCTCGGGACAGTATGCCTATATGCTGCAGTGGGCCGAATGCCGGGTCGTCAAGCCAGACCCAGATATGCTCACCCTTTGCTTTGGCCATCACGAATCTCCTGCGGGTGCTTTTTTACGTGGAGCCCGTTTCCGCTGCGGCAAAGATTCGTCCTGTAAACGACGCCCCAGAACATCCTCTTTAGCGATCAGTGATAGATCTTCAACCATTCCCAGGACACGCAGAACTTGAACATAAATTCCCATGGCAACGGAAGGGTCGCCGTTCTCAACCTTGTAGAGCGTCGGACGCGAAATGTCAGCCCTGGCACAGACCGTCTCCATGGAAAAGCGTCGGCGAAGCCGAGCATCCTTGAGTCGCTGCCCCAGAGCTTCCAGTTCTTTTGCTGAGGATGGATAGATAGTAACGGTTCTCTTGTTCATAATGTAAACTATTATTTACACAAAGCCTGTATTTTGTCAAATATAATTATCGTTACTTTGGTTGGCAGAGAATTTACTTCATGATGCAGTCCAAGACGGTGCTGCTATCGCTTTGCTGAACAAACACAGAATTGCTTTTAGCGACTATTCTGCCCGTCGGATTTTCGCTACAAGGACTTTCAGTTGACAAGGAGTCGGCTGTAAATGGTTGGCTTGAAGCGTTCCCCTCCATAAGCAGAGGCACCTGTCCGCCCTTTCCAGTTGAAAAGAAATCCTTCAACGCCTCATGTGTGAATGCCGCCTGTTTTCTGTTTTTCCGTAAGCGATCAAATGCATCAATGTGTCAAGCGCCAGGGTTATTTTCCAGTGCCTGCGCCAAGTTTATTTTCCAGTTTAGCGTTCAACGGGCTTCCTGTTAGTTCGTAACA
>JACRCG010000027.1 GCA_016219145.1 Deltaproteobacteria bacterium
CGAGGACGAGATGCAATTTAGTGATCAACCACAGATCTGATTGTTGCAGAACTATACGGGTAACTGAACTCTGTAACAAAAGGAGATAGCCAAATGAAACAGATAATTGCCTTCATAAATCAGGCTGTTCTTAAACAGGTAACTGAAGCGCTCAGGCATGTCAATGGATTGACCGGGATGAGTGCAGCGGAAAACAACGGATTTGGTCGCGGTAAAGGTGCAAACCGTAAGAAAATTGACAGCCAGATCAATTGTTTCAATAGAAACGTTCGTGTGGAGATCATGGTTACAGATGCCGTTGCCTGGGAGGTTGTGGATACCATCCGTCAGCATGTCTGGACCGGCGAAAAGGGCGATGGGAAAATCTATGTCTTGGACGTAGTCGAAGCAGTTCGAATACGAACCAACGAACGTGGCGAAGCGGCGATCTAATTAATGAACTTGATAACGCCATTGTCCTGAGCATGACGAAAAAAGGCTCACTCGGATTTTGCCGGAGATAAAGGACTAACGATGACCCCGCAACACGCAAATAAAACGATGCCGCAAGTTGCTCGGACGGATCGCCGGGATCAACTGCACATTGAAAACATGGACTGCCCGACCGAAGAGGCGCTGATCCGCGGCAAGCTTAAAGGGCTTCCCGGCGTGACGGGACTGGAATTCAACCTGCTGCAGAGAAATCTGACCATTTCCCACACGCTGTCATCGCTGGAACCTGTGGTAGATGTTCTTAAATCCATCGGTATGCAGGTTGGGGTGGTGAAGCAAGCGGATGAATTGCCCAGGGCAGAAAAGACCAATTGGTGGCCGCTGATTGTATCGGGAGTTGCTGCACTGGGCGCCGAAATAATCGAGATACTGATTGTCGGCCATCATTGGTCAACACTGTTCCTGGCGCTTGTCGCTATTCTGACAGGAGGCCTGAAAACCTACAAAAAAGGATGGATTGCGCTACGCAACCGCAACTTGAACATGAATGCGCTCATGTCCATTGCGGTTACCGGTGCGCTGTTCATCGGACAATGGCCGGAGGCGGCCATGGTCATGTTCCTCTTCGCCCTGGCCGAGGTGATTGAAGTCAAGTCCCTTGACCGCGCTCGCAACGCTATCCGTGGTCTGATGGCCATGACTCCGGAAAACGCAACCGTAAAACTTTCCGATGGAACCTGGAGCGAGGTCCCGGCCGCAACTGTTGAGATGGACAGCGTAGTACGTGTCCGACCGGGTGAGCGGATTGCCCTGGACGGGGTGGTGGTCGAAGGAAATTCGACGGTCGATCAGGCTCCGATAACCGGTGAAAGCCTGCCAGTGGAGAAGGGTCCGGGCGAACCGGTCTTTGCCGGCACCATCAACCAGGCCGGCTCGTTCCAGTTCCGGGTGACGTCGGGCGCCAATGATTCAACTTTGACTCGCATCATTCACGCGGTCGAGGCGGCACAGGGAAGCCGTGCGCCGACCCAACGGTTCGTCGACCAATTTGCCCGGGTCTATACTCCGGCGGTGTTCGCCGTGGCGCTGGCAGTGGTGGTTGTGCCCCCGCTGGCTTTTGGCGGGTTATGGATGGAGTGGGTATATAAATCGCTTGTGCTACTGGTCATTGCCTGCCCCTGTGCGCTGGTGATTTCAACACCGGTTACCATCGTCAGCGGGCTTGCCGCCGCCGCACGACACGGCATCCTGATCAAGGGCGGGGTCTATCTGGAGGAAGGGCGCAAGCTTGCCTGGCTGGCGCTGGACAAGACCGGCACCATTACTCATGGCAAACCGGCACAGACCGACTTTGAATCTTTGAACGGAATTGATCAGGAAGAATTACGTTGTCTTGCCGCAAGCCTGGCCAGCCGTTCCGATCATCCGGTTTCGCACGCCATTGCCGTGTCTGCTGAAACAAACGGCATCATGCCAAGAGAAGTTGCTGACTTTGCCGCTCTGGGCGGTCGCGGTGTCACCGGTTGTATAGGGGATCGCGTGTATTACCTCGGAAACTCCCGGCTCATTACAGAAAACGGCTTCGCAGAGCCTGAGATTTTATCCCGGATTATGACACTTGAACGCCAAGGGAAGAGTGTGGTCTTGCTGATGGACGATATCCGACCGCTGGCGCTGTTCGGTGTCGCCGACACGATTAAGGACTCCAGCCGCGAGGCCATCGCCGAGCTGCACCGGCTTGGTGTTCGCACCATGATGCTCACCGGTGATAACCAACATATTGCCGAAGCAATCGCCCGTTCTGTAGGCATTGATGAAGTGAGGGCCGGCCTGCTGCCGGAAGACAAGCTAAAGATCATTGAAACATTTCAAGGGAATGGCGGTACCATTGGGATGGTGGGAGATGGCATCAACGATGCGCCGGCTCTGGCGCGTGCCGATGTCGGATTCGCCATGGGGGCTGCCGGCACGGATACCGCCATCGAGACCGCTGATGTGGCGCTGATGGACGACGACCTGCGCAAGGTGGCTCTTTTCGTGCGACTCTCTCGCACCACCTCGGCGATTCTCAAACAGAACATAACTCTGGCACTGGGGATCAAGGCGGTTTTTCTCGGGCTCACTATTATGGGGCACGCCACCATGTGGATGGCGGTATTCGCAGACATGGGGGCTAGTATGATTGTGGTCGCTAACGGGTTACGCCTACTACGGAAATAAATCACATTCAACGGTTTTGATCCTAACGAGGATCTCATGCGAAATTTGGTATTTCGGACAATCTGTGTACTGATGCTGCTCTCCTTCGGGACGATGTTTTCGGGAGTTGCTCTCATTGCAACCGCCGAGTCTCCGGCAGTGATTGGAGCAATCGAAAATAATCATTGCAACCCCGACGGGGCGCAAAGATGTCCGCTCCCTTGCGCCACGCCTGTCTGCCCATTATGTGTGTGCGCTATTGCCGACACTGTTCAACCGGTAGATATACAGACCACCTTCCAGATGGTTGAGTTTGAATTTCCGGATGTTGTACGGTCGATTCCAGACCCGTACGTGAACGAGATTTTTCATCCTCCAAGATCAGAAAATAGTTTTCTACGTTTGTGAGGCTAAGCGCTTAACTCAACGAAATCAAATTTAACACTATTTTCAAGGAGAATACGATGAAGAATAAAGTTATGGCATTGGTTCTTGTGGTAGCAGTATTGGCTTTTGGTGGTGTGGCATTTGCCGAAACGGCTCAGGTAAGCGTGAAGGCCATCAGTGCCGATACGTTGAATAAATTCAGGCAGCAGACGGTTAATTTAAGGGAACAGCTTAAAGCCAAGGATCTGGAACTGCGTGAACTCAATGCTTATGACAGTATTGATATGCGGCAAGTCGATGAACTTGAAGGGGATATAAAGGAAATCAAAGCGAAAATAAGGTCCGTTGCTGTGAGCATGAATCTTGAACCGTGTAACTGTCTGTAGACATGATTAAACTGGTGAGAGGGAACTCTGCGTTCCCTCTCACGCATTCGCTGCTGACATTGAATATTCTGAATGTTCATTTGTGTCATTCATAACATTATATTGTGGCGTATTGAGAACTTAGTGTTGTTAGAAAATTAGAAATGTGGGGAAAATGACAATGAAAATGAATCTGGTTATTGCTGGAGCGGCTTTGATGCTCTGCGTTGTTGCGAGCGGTTGTGCAAATAACAGGGATCTTATCGCCAAGACTTCGCTTGCAACCAGAAGTGATGTTTTTACCGAGGCAGTTAGCTCAGACGTTCAAACAGGAAAGGCCATAATCGACTTCTCGTTTGCGGTTAAGAGCAATTCCTATTATCTCATGGGTACGTATGGCAAACATACTGCCCCCCCTTACCGCGTACATTTGAATATTGACGGACAAGCTACCGTACTTGAAGCTGAGCCGGTCCTGGAGGACAAATCACCGGTTGATTCGAACGTGCCCGAAAGCGGTATTGGCTGGAAATACCAGTTCACCAAGCGGATTACCCTTGCCCCGGGAAAACATAAGCTGACAATTGCGCTTCCCGTAGATGATGTGATTGTGGAAAAGGAAGTAGAATTGCATTCCGGTTCAAACTCCATTAGTGTGCAACCCATCTATAGCAGGAGAAATCTTCGACCATTCAAGGGAGAAAATTTTACTGGTGGGGTAAATACGCTGGAAATACGAGTTAATCGGAGAAGGGAGCCATCAAGGCTCCCTTTTTTGTCCCATGAGTGAATAGGACTTGACAAGCCGATTATTGAAAACTATTGATCATTATCAATGGTGACCGCAATTAGTCCATTTATGCCCTGCCATAAATATTTGCCATTTCGATCCGATTAATTGCAGGTGGTGCATGCTCACGCTGTACGAGCAACAATACACAGGAGGAATGCATGTCTTTTGTTAGAGTTCTGCCCTATTTAGTTCTTGCTGGATTGGTCTTCTCAGGCGGGCTGGGATATGCGGAAGAGGTCAAAAAGATTCAGGACAACTCGTTTCTGCTGGAAGAGGCGTACAACCAGGAAGATGGAGTTGTGCAGCACATTTCTGTATTCCAGTATATAAATAAATCAAAGGACTGGCAGTACACCTTTACGCAGGAATGGCCGGTTCCGAAACAGACGCATCAGTTTTCCTACACTGTTCCGGTAACTCATCTCCATGATAACGACTCAACCGGTGTTGGCGATATTCTATTGAACTATCGCTATCAAGCAATTTTCCAAGACAGAATTGCCCTGGCCCCTCGTATTTCTCTCATTTTGCCTACCGGCGATTACAAAAAGGGACTTGGCACCGATACTGTCGGCTACCAAGTCAACATCCCACTGAGTGTAGAGCTTTCCGACAAACTTGTGACCCACTGGAACATGGGTGCAACCTACACCCCCGGGCAAAGGATAATGTTGGAGATGAGGCAAATATTCGCGGATTCAACTACGGGGCTAGCCTTATTTATCTTGTAAATGAGAACTTTAACCTGATGCTTGAAGCAGCGGGAACCACTACTGAAACCGTACCCAAAAATGGGACTACAACAACCGTAAGCACATTTTTCATCAACCCCGGTGTTCGGTTCGCAATTAACTTGAAATCGGGTCTGCAGATCGTGCCAGGGCTTTCGGTGCCAATCGGTATAGGTTCTTCGGAGGGAGAATATGGCGGTCTTTTGTACCTTTCCTTCGAGCACCCTCTGTTTTGATGGTTTATAACAATAAGATAAGGGGCGACTGAAGTTGCCCCTTATCTGTGTGAAGAAAGGCAACCCCCTCGGTTATCCCTGTCCGCACTTTAGCACCATCAAGGGTGCGGTTGAGAAAAGGCTTGGGCCCGATCTGAAGATAATCGACTGGACCCACTGACAACAACCCCGGCCGGGCCGTATCAAGCGATATGAACTACAAGTGGCCCGTAATAATTGAACAATCGTATCACTCCCCCCTCACTTCAGCACCATCGGTGTGCGTAAATTGCTTTCCGGATGCGCTTCCCAACAAAAACCCTCCTTGCTTTTATGTTCGATTATGCTAGAACCATGGTTTATTTATACGCATATTTGTGCGGATATTTGAATGCTATTCTGGTATTATATCCTCCTATAATTTAAGGCTATCAGCGGGAGATTCAGAATGACCGAAACGGTCCGATTTCGTGGCCCCGATGCCCAATCGCCACAGGTCATGGTGGTTGATGACGAGGAATGCATCCGCGAGACCATGCTCAAACTGCTTGATTCGTTCGGCATCGGCGCGCTGACCGTCGCCGGTGCTGACGACTGTCTTCGGCTTCTGCGGGAGGGGTTTCGCGGGGTTATCCTGATGGATGTGATGATGCCGGGAAAAGACGGCTGGGAAACGATCCGCGAGATGGAGAACGAGGGTTTGATGCAGGGCAATATCATTTCGATGCTGACTGCAATGGATGTACCGGACGAACGTTTGGAGGGACTCAAGGAAACAGTGCTGGATTATATCGTCAAACCCTTTGAACCGTCCGAATTGATCGCTTCGGTAAGGATGTACCTCAAGCTTCTGGACCGCGTGCAGAGCGGAGCCTAGCGGATGCCGATCTGTAGCATCGTCATGATCGGGGCTTCCACCGGCGGTCTCAAGGTTCTTGAAGAGCTGTTCCCGCGTCTGCCGGTTTTGAATGCCGCCGTTGTTATCGTCCAGCACATAACTCCGCTGATTGACCAGGCCTTTGTCACCTCACTGGCCAGGGTTTCAAGGATGCCGGTCTTGCTTGCCCGTGAGGGTCAAACGATCCAGCCGGGCAATGTGTTCCTGGCTCCGGGCGGCCTTCATCTGCATCTGGTGGGAAATCGCTCGTTTCACCTGACAGACGGCGAAAAAGTCAATTCAGTGCGCCCCTCGATAGATGTGGCAATGAAATCACTTGTCTCATGTGCCGGCCAGAGAGTCGCCGGAGTTATCCTGACCGGAATGGGCAGTGACGGGGCAGCCGGCATCTCGCACATCAAGCAGCTGGGTGGTATTACCATCGCCCAGGACCAGAAAACCAGCGTGATCTACGGCATGCCCAAGGCGGCCGCTGAAACCGGCATGATCGACTTCATACTTGGAACGGAAAAAATTGCAGACAAGCTTGTTACACTTTTTGGATAATTCCCATACCGCCCAAAGGAGACTCAGCATGCAAATCACCCAATTCAAAAACTGGCGCATTCAGTACAAGATCATGTCCATTTCGGTCATCAGTGTCGCGGTAATGATGATCGGCCTGTTTACATACCTGCTGCCGCTGATCGAATCGCGCATAATCCGGGAGAAAAAAGACGCCACCAGGCACATCGTAGAGATGGCAATGGGAATTCTTGAATTTCAGGAAGCGGAGGTGAAGGCCGGACGACTACCGCTGGAACAGGCCCAGAAAGATGCTGCGGCTCGTATCTCGAAGTTGCGATACGAGAAAAAGGAGTATGTCTGGATCAATGATCTGGGAAAACCGGTGCCGAAGATGATCATGCACCCGACCGTACCTGCGCTTGACGGCAAGGTGCTGGACGACCCCAAGTTCAACAAGGCCACCTCGATGAGTGACGGATTGTCCGGCACGGTACAGAAAATAGACAACAAGAACCTGTTTGTAACCTTCAACGAGGTGGTAGAGCGGGCCGGACTGGGGTTTGTCAACTATGAATGGCCGAAACCAAAGGCCGGTGGCGGCACGACCAGCGAACTGTACACCAAGCTCTCCTATGTCCAGAAGTTCGAACCTTGGGGCTGGGTTCTGGGGAGCGGCATCTATATTGATGACGTCAAAAAAGACGTGAATACCGTCAAATGGATTCTGGTTACTCTGAACATTGTTTTTGCCGTTTTCATGCTGACGCTCTGTTATCTGATCAGCCGCGGTATCACTAAAACCCTGGGTTATGTTGACGCAAGCCTGGAAGAGATGTCCAGTGGCGGCGGTGACCTGACCAAGCGGCTGAAGGTTGAACGTGAAGATGAAACCGGGTCACTGGCACGCTCTTTCAACAACTTTCTTGACAATCTGAAAGAGATTGTTACCCGTATCAACAATAACGCGATTGAGGTGGCTTCATCGGCTGAACACCTCAACATGACCGCAGCCACGATCGCCGGCGGCACGGAAACGGCTGCTTCGCAATCAACCTCGGTGGCCATAGCCTGTGAGGAGATGGCGGCCACATCGGCGGAGATCGCCCAGAACTGCATCCGGACCGTCGAAATTTCCAATAGGGCCACCCAGACCGCCATGAGCGGATCGGAGGTCGTCAGCAGTGCGGTCCAAAGTATTCAGCGTATTGCGGTCAAGGTTCAGCAGAGCGCCAAAACGGTTGAATCGCTCGGCTCCCGCTCGGAACAGATCGGGAATATAGTCGGAACCATCGAAGATATTGCCGACCAGACCAACCTGCTGGCGCTCAATGCGGCCATCGAGGCGGCCCGGGCCGGCGAACAGGGGCGCGGCTTTGCGGTTGTCGCCGATGAAGTGCGCGCACTGGCCGAGCGTACCACCAAGGCCACCCGTGAAATCGGGGAGATGATCAAGGCCATTCAGCAGGAGACCAGGTCCGCGGTAGCCGCGATGGAGGAAGGTGTCCACGAGGTTGAACGCGGCACTGAGGATGCGGCCCGCTCCGGCAAGGCGCTGGAAGAGATCCTCAGTCAGGTCGGTGACGTGACCAGCCAGATCAACCAGATAGCTACGGCGGCCGAGCAGCAGACGGCAACCACCAACGAAATCAGCAAGAGCATGCACGAGATCACCGGGGTTGTAAGCAGTGCATCGCACAGCTCTCAGGATACCGCCGGAGCCGCCAGCCAGCTGGCCAGGATGGCCGAGGAGCTGAAGCGGATCGTGGCCCAGTTCAGGATGTGATTAAAGCCCGGTAACATGCCGGTATTGTCTCCATGCGGGGCCTGCGTTCATTTTCGCAGGCCCCGCGCCTGTTCCGGTATACTCTCTATCATGCCGGATATGCGGCTAAATTCCTGTTGCCTGGTGCGATCGCGATTTAGTATACTCAACAGGCAAAGTCGGGAAACATGGGGTTACAGATGGAAGCGGTTTCCTCCACATCCACATATGCTTATTCAGCTAATCGGTCCGGGCATGCGCCGCAACAGGCGCGAGCGGGTGGAGCCGGCGGCGGTGATGGGAACTCCGGGTCTCCGGTCGGGAGGATCTATCCAGATCAATCCGGCCGGCAGCTGGGGGTTCAACAGTCCGTTTCAGGTGCATCGGAATTCACTCCATACTTGCCACAGTCGGGCAAATACGGCGGAGATGTTGCCGTTGCAGCAGCAGACGCTAAAGGAATTCCGCGCGGAAGCAGCGAGCAGGATTCCAGCGGCGCTTCTCTTGCGGCCGTCGGCGGCTCGGACCAGGAACAGGATGCACAGGTCCAGGCCGAAGTCGCCCGGCTTAAATCGATTGAAGCAAAGGTCAAGGCCCACGAGGCTGCCCACAAATCGGCCGGCGGTACATTGACCGGTCCGGTTTCCTATACCTACACGCGCGGACCGGATGGAAGGAGTTATGTCACCGGCGGTGAAGTGCCGATTGAGGTTTCTCCCGGCAGGACTCCGCAGGAGACCATCAGCCGCATGCAGCAGGTCATTCAGGCCGCCCTGGCGCCGGCCGACCCGTCACCGCAGGATCGCGCAGTAGCTGCGCAGGCAGCCACACAGCAGCAACAGGCTCGGCAGGAGGCGGCGGCTGCGCCGGCAACCGGAGCCGGTGAGCCTTCCTCCGGTGCAATTACGTCGCCTGCTACTTCTTCCGAAAGCTCATCAAGCACGGTATCTCCGGCAAAGGCCGGAACTTCACCGAAAACTCCCGCTGTTCCCGAAGCATTCCGGTCGCTGTCCTTCTACGCATAACCCTCTGGATAAATTACCTTTACTCTGGACGTGACCAACCAAATAGTGCATTATTCCCCCAATTCGAGAAAACCCGGCTGGCCGGGAAAGCTTTTTTCCGTATTAAACCTGGAAAAACATTTCCGGTTCACTGAATATGCAACCATGAGGCACGCCATATGCGCCCCAGCCGTACAGCCTTGATTTACTCGCCGCTCTTCGGCAATTTCAGTTACGGCGATGAA
>JACRCG010000164.1 GCA_016219145.1 Deltaproteobacteria bacterium
CCCCTGAGGGGAATCCCGTATGAATGATAATGGCAGGGACAATTTCACGATTGAAATAGACGATGTCCTGCGCCCGATTGTGCCGGATTTCATAAAGAGCAGGAACGACGACTGCATGTTGATCCGGCAGCTGCTGAACGAGGAAAACTATGCCGAGATCAGGCTGCTGGGACACCGCATGAAGGGAACCGGAGGCAGTTACGGCTTCGACGCCATTTCCGAGATTGGCGAGATGATTGAAACGGCAGCGCTGGCAGCCGACCGGGAAACCATCCGCGGCCAGCTGCAGCTACTCGAAGATTACCTGAAACAGGTATCGGTGGTCTACGTGTAGCCCTACTTTAATCCGTACAACTGGCGGTAGGTAGCCGCGGAAGCATAGACCTTCTTGACGTAATCGCGAGTTTCCTGATAGGGGATACTCTCGATGAACTCATCCTTCTTAAGACCCTTCAGATTCGCCTTCCAGCGCTCGAGAGCCCCTGATCCGGCATTATAGGCCGCCGCGACATGAACCACGTCCCCCTGATGCTCTTTCATCAGGTCACGCAGATGCTTTGTCCCCAGCTTGATGTTGTATTCCGGCGATGTCAGTCGCATCGGGTTGAAAGTCCCCTTCTCCCTGGCTGTCTGCCGGGCGGTATCCGGCATCATCTGCATCAGACCGATAGCTCCCGCATGTGATTTTATCTCCGGGGAAAATCCGCTCTCGGCACGAATCAGCGCATACACCAATCCCTCCGAAAGTCCGTTCTCGGCAACATTTTGACGGACCAGCCCGGTATAGGCCAGGGGATAACCTGCAGTCCAGAACGGCAGCGTCCCCTTTTCCCAGACCACCGGGCGACTCTGCATGAAGAGTGATATCGCAGAACTGTAGTCCCCCATTTCAAGGTAGATCCTGGCCACCCCCGGCAGGAGCGCCTTCTTGTCACCGGTTTTTTTCCTGATAGCGGACATCTCCCGACGGGCTTCCTCCGCCAACCCGAGCGACGCCAGCAGACGCGGTTTTTCGAATCCGGCCGGCAACGGCAGTTCCGCCAGCGGGCTGCGTCCTCCCAGGCTTTCACGGGAGTCTTTCAACCCCTTCTGCTCACGGTGCCAGGTGGCATAGAATCCGGCCGGATATTCATTCAGCAGCATGCTGTACCACGAAGCGGCATCATTGCTACGGCTGTTCTCAAGTGAGCGTCCCAGCCAGTAAAGCGCCTTCTCACGCTGGGCATCATCCTTCAGCACCACTTTGAATGATTCAATCGCCGCCGGATAATCTCCCGAAAGGTAGGAGCACCATCCCGCCTCCCAGACCGCCTTTGACACGAACCTGGAATCCGGAAAATTCCTGATCAGCTGTTCGTACAATCTGGCTGCGGCGGCGTATTGTCCTAGACTCCGTTTCAGCCCTGCGGCCTCCATCATGGCATCGTCTGAGTATTCCTGTTTGTGCCCCTCTGCAGCCAGCTCGGTATAAATAGCGATGGCACGTTCATTCTGGTTCTGACGTTCCAGCGACTTGGCCAGCCAGAAACGGGCTTCGGATGCGACTCCGGCCAGCGGACTTGAGGCGGCCCGGGAGAGGTGCTTTTCCGCCTGTTTGTATTGCCTCAGCCTGTATTGGGCCATGCCTGTTTTCAGATCTATCCTGCAGGTCACGTCACGGGGCTGATCTTTAAGTTCAATTGAAGCAAGCGTTTTGAGGGACGCTGTAAATTCGTTTCGCGAATACTGATATGAAGCGCGCTTTAGCAGCTCGTCAACAGTGTAGGGAACAGCCCTGAATCCGGCCTTTCCCAGCACCTTGAGCCTCTCCTCGGATTTTTGGGACTGGGGGGCTGCGGGGTTGTTGATCCAGAGACTCCGGTAGGTCTGCACCGCTCCGGACTGGTTTCCGAGTTCTTCCCGACAAAGTGCGGTCTGGTAGATTGCATCGACCGAATCGCTTCCGGTCGGGTATTTTTCCACAAAGGCCTGGAACGCCTTGAGTGCCCCACGGTAGTCTCCACTCTCGAACAGGATGTCGGCGTGGAGTTTTTCCGAGCGACGCAGCAGCTGGGAAGCGGGATACAACTTTGTCATCGAAGCGGCCCTGGAAGCCGCCTCCGGATATTTTTTCAGCTTCAACAGCGCTTCGGCCAGGTACAACGTGCTGTAATCCGCCAAAAGAGGCAGTTTCTGCTCCGCCTCAAGCAGCAGCGGCAGCGCTTCAGCCGGTTTGCCCATCCGCAATGCGGCGGTTCCCCTCAAAAAAGAGCGTTGGGGTAAATTCATCGATTTTTCGGCCAGGGTAAACGCCGCCTCATAATCCTTTTCGCGGAACTGCCCGGCGGCGCGTGACAGCAGCTCATCGGCGCCGGATGACACGATGGTGGAGGAAACTAACGTTGCTGCAGCAAGCGTGGTCAGGAGCGGTCTAGAAAAAAGAGACATGCAGATGCCTTTCGTGAAAAAAGCCGTGGGCGATCAGCCCATGGCCAGATGTCTGTTCATAATTGTATTCAGCCCGGCTGGCCGTCTCTGCCGGAGCAAACCTGCTATGGAGTCAGTTTCCTGAGCACCGCGTCCGCCAGTTCCTCGGCCAGTTTTTTGCCCATGCGGGACCTGGCTGCGGCCAGCGTCGAACGGTCATGTTCGAAAAAACCCTCGACCGGCACGAATACCTCCAGGGTCGGCAGGTTTTTGCCCGGCTCGTAGAGATATATGCGGGACTTGACCTTCATATCTGTGGAACAGCAGCCGGAAGTTTCAACATAGCCCCAGATATCGCCGGAAACATAATTCTGCTTGATCAGCCATACCGGTTCGACCTCTTTCAGTTCTTCCTTCAGGATAACAAAACGCCCGACCCTGGTCTGCTTGCGGCGGGCATTGAGAATATCCACGAACTGGTCGAAAATCGGACCGCCAAAGTCTGGCGGAACCAGCGTGGCGTCAAAGGGAACAATGTACAATGCTTCGCGCTCCAGGCGCGGGTCGAGAACACCGTAACTCCTGGTCTTGGGCGATGCGGCGCATCCCGCCAGAAGCAGGATCAGCAGCAGGAGCGGCACGGCAAACAGGCGGGCTTTCACAGGCCTCTCCGAACCATCTCGTCATGGTAGAACTTTTGATAAAGAACCTCATAGTCACGGCTACCGGGGGCTTTATTGCGCAGCTTGGCGCGCACCGCCTCTTCGATCTCGTTCATCGATCCGAAAAAGGCCTCCAGGGACTGCTTGACCCTGGCCAGCGCCCGGCTATCATCGGTTACGTCAGCCAGATCGTTTCGCCAGATATGCTTGACGATCTGATGGGCGATGGTTGAAATCCGGTCTTCCGATAATGACATGCTCAACACCTCACAGGACTATTTTACGTTCCCTGGCCAACTTGTCCTTGATCATCTTCAGCATCCGCCGCCGGTCGATATCGGCTGCGCCACGCCCCATGGCCGCGATGGTTTCATCCAGCAACCGCTCCGCATCCCGTTCCAATGCCTGTTCCGCGTCAAAGTTCTGCCTGATGGCGCTGTGAATGCCCTCGATCGCGGCAGCCCGCTCGCCACGAACAGAGATCAGGCCATCCGTCTGCAGATCGTTGTAAACCTTCTCGGCCAGTCGCCGTATCTGCTCGTCTTTCAGTCGCATAGAGCCTCAAATGAAAAAGGCCTGCCATCCGGCAGGCCTTTGACTGGGTTGTTCCCGCCTACTTCAGTGTCTTCATGTATCCCATCAGGGCATCCATCTCTGCCTTGGGAAGAGTCTTGAAAGACGGCATGGAACTGTTGGGATTGGATTTTTTGGGGTTTTCCAGCTTTGCCTTTATATCCTTGTCCTTCAGTTTCGCGTAAATCTTGGTCAGATCAGGTCCGATCGCCCCGCCTTTGCCATTGACCACGTGACACATGGCACATTTCTGGCTGAAGATCTGGCCCCCCTTGCTTTCAGCCTGGGCGGCGACGGTAATCAGGGTCACCAGGGCAAATGCGGCGACAACAATAATCATACGTTTCATCAGATTTCTCCTCAAAGATAAATAAGCAGACTTATTGTACTCAAAACGGCTGAAAATGCAATCCGGAATATATTATTATTTGAACAATGTTTGTTAACAGGTGCAATCCATGATATTAATTAAAATAACAATACAAAACAAAATGCTTATTTGTAAGTACAGGCACCCACAAATATTGATTAAAGGTAACATCGATATATCAACAAGTTGCGTAATCACTCCAATAAAGTGTTCAACACAACCTGGGAGGTGAAAACAAGCCATGAACTTCCTGATAAACCTGTATTTGCATCTGAAAATCC